>NZ_JAVRCI010000101.1:0-21563 GCF_034530835.1 Nostoc sp. DedQUE12b
ATACGTTATCTGTATAGGTTATACCTGGAGGTCTTACCTTACCCTTTTCCTCAATTAGAGCCGTCCAGAATCTATAATCTTCTTTTTGAGGTGATAGTTTCCTTTTAGCTTCCTCTTGAATTTCTACCCCTACTTTACTTATAAAATCGTCATAGAATGAGTTGTATTGTATAAGTAATTCAGGAATAAATGTTTTTAAATACTCATTTGCAGATGTAAGCTCATTAAGGATATTTTCTAGTTCCTGCTTTGCTTGCTTAGTAAATTTTTTCAACATTTCATCTTCATTTATTCCTTCAGCAAAAACCCTCATATCATAATATATGTCTATATTCCTTGGTTCATAGTAACCGAAGTTTAGATGGATAGCGTGTTTAGTATTCCATGCTTTATAAAGAGTACGATAGTATTCAACATACTTAGCAACAAAACCTTGTTCTTCATCTTTATAAACAAAACTAGGTACTCTTTTATTCAAGTACCGTAAATCTTTTATTTGATGAATGGCATTTTCAATCGCCTTTATTTCTGGTACTGTCAAGGCATCACCATTTTTTATTCTCGTAAAGCTTTCTGTAATATCTTTGATTTCGTCCAATAAAATATTTCGTCTACGTTCTACTACACCCGCTATAGCTTCGATGAATTCATTTTTATCTGCCTGTACATCTTCTTCACTGTAAATGTCAGTATTTAGTTTGACTATATCATCACGATAGTACCTCAAAGCATCATAGAATAAAATATTTTCTAGGAAGAAATCTAAGTTTGAATTTCTGAATGTATCTTGAATTTCCTTTTTTCTAATTTCAATTCCTAAATCCCAATTTTCATCACATCCATTCACTTTTTCAGGTTCCTTTTTGTAAGGCAATACCAAAGTTACAAATCTATGATGAAAGTCTTTGGATTTAGATGTAAGGTGATAACCTATTAATTTGCGAATATTAGCTTCAGGAGCATCTTTGAAGGAAGTTACAAAGAGACAGATAGTATCCTGACTTTCAATATATTTCTGCAAATCTTGACGAATTGGGTTCTCATCAAGTCCTTTGGTATCAACAACTGAATCGAACTGAGACAAGTTTGAGCCAGATAAAACATCATAACTAACATAAAGATATATTTTTCTCGGAATAGCAAATTCATTGAACTCAGCAGTATTGATAGCAGCAAAGGTGTTTTTTATCCACTCTCGCTCATTATTCTGATTGTCACATTCAATTCTATTCGTAGTTCTAGATTTAAGGTTTGCGTTATTCAATGCAATCCTTTTGAGTTCAACTAATCCTAATTGATCAAACTCCTCCTTAGCTTGATCAATTATTTCTGTTTTCTTTTTATCGCCATCAGAAATTGTTTTATAGTATAATTTCATTTTGATAACATTTCTAATAGCCCTTTCAATTTCCTTAGAAATAGTTATATTTTGATCTGTCTGAGGATTATCTTTATTAGCAATAGAGTCGCAGAACTCGAAAATAATATTTTTCATCTCATCTAGTGTATAAGGCTCTATCTCTATATAAGTTTTTTCCGCAGCTTTTATAATGACTTCACATATAGTAGTTTTTCCCGCCCCTGTTGATAATAACTCTTTAGTTTCGGTTACATTCCGAGGTTTACCAGCAATAGTCTTGGAAACATTAAAATTACTTATTAAGTTAAAAAGATGACAAATAGCTGTAGTCTTTCCTTGTCCAATAGTACCTATGAAAACAATATTATATTTATCTATACTAAGGATTTTCTCGATTTCTTCTAATCGTTCTAGTTTAGATTTCAGGTTATTGATGTAAATATGATTAAATACAATAATCTTTGGAAAACTTGAAATTTTATTTATTTCCTTGTTCAAATCTTGTTTTAAGGATGCAATCTCTTCTTGCCACGTTATCGTCAACATACTGTTTACCCTCTTTCTATACTACTCGCTTGATATTTACAGTATGCCCATTATGCTTGAATATCTAACAACAGCCTCACAACACTACCAAACCTTTCTCTGGTAAGCTTTTAGCCATTTGGTGATGAGCAAGGCGATCGCTCATTTTGGCTGAGTTAAAGGTTTTGGTATAAATACGTAATGGCTGCACAAACTAAGTCCGTTTGCGTGGACTCCAGCAAGTTGAAACCCACCTCCGTGGGTTTTGTTTGTATAGCTGCGATTTATAATCGCCAGGGCTAGCGTATTTTACTGGCAGTTAAGGAATAAATGGTTTTAAAATGGTGCAATCTTAAAATATTTAGGGGTGCAGCTATGTCGCTACGCAATGAGCCTTTAGATTGGCAAGTTGAAACGAATAATCCTTATATACCAGTTTATCATCAAGGCAATTTGGTGGGATTTTTTCAACCAGATTATGCCAATGAAATTATTAAAATTTTAAATGAAGAAGAAGTTTTAAAGAAAGCACTAAAAATGGCTTGTACTGATTTAATTAAAAAAATCGGTGGCGATACCAGAAAAGTTAATTATTTAATGGAAAAATATGTAAAAACTAGTGAGCGTCCCAAGCATGGAACTAGAGCGATCGCAGTTTTACTTCAGGATAGGCAAAAAGAGCTTGATTTGAGTAATCAGGAGTTTGCTAAATTCTGCGATACCTTTAAATTATCTCCGACTGAACTGAATAATATTTATGCTGGAGAAGCATTTGATGATAGTTTTTTAGCGCCCCTTTCACGTATATTAGGGATGGCAAAAGAGCAATTGCTGAAAGTGCGAGATGGTTCTGAAGAAACAATTAACACATGAACAGCAAATCAAAATTTTCAAATGATATAAAATTGTGAAAACAGACATCATTTTTTATCGGCTGTTTCAAGAATTCCCTGATATCTTTTTTGAACTTATTGGTAATCCTCCAGAATCAGCTAGCCTTTATCAATTTTCATCAGTTGAAATCAAACAAACAGCCTTCAGAATCGATGGTGTGTTTCTGCCTACACAAGGAAGTGAAAACCAGATTTACTTTGTTGAAGTGCAATTTCAAGCAGATGGGGAAATTTATTCACGGCTAATTGCAGAAATATGTTTATACCTCCGTCAGAATCAACCATTAAATGACTGGGGTGCTGTGGTTTTATACCCAAACCGGAATGTAGATACAGGAGATATCAAACATTACTGTGAGTTTTTCACAAGTGGACGTGTCAGGCGCATTTATTTGGATGAATTAGGTGAAGGTGCATCGCTTCCAATTGGCATTGCAACTGCTAAATTAGTAATTGCAACCGACGATATAGCGATCGCACAAGCAAGGGAGTTGATAGACAGAACCAAATCAGAGATAAGCTCACCACCAAAACAGCAGCAATTATTACAATTTATAGAGACTATTTTGGCTTATAAATTTCCCACAATGAGTAGGGAGGAGATGGAGGAAATGTTTGGATTAAGCGAGTTAAAGCAAACCAGATTTTATCAAGAAGCCTTTCAGGAGGGTGTTGAACAAGGTAAGGTTCAAGGCATCGAACAAGGCATTGAACAAGGTAAGGTTCAAGGCATTGAGCAAGGTAAACTCAGAGCAGTACCAGCAATGTTGGCAGCCGGGTTGACTGTAGAACAAGTAGCACAGGCGCTAGATTTGAGTGTCGAACAAGTCAGACAAGCCGCGCAGTAGGATTCTTCTGATCAAGGAGTAGAGGAATTGGTGGACTACAACATAGGAACTATGAGTTTCAAAGATACAAAAGTTTATCAAGAAGCATTTGAAGAAGGGCGTTTGGAAGGTTTACGGCAATCAGTACCTCGTCTACTAGATTTAGCTTTAACTATTGAGCAAGTTGCGGAGGGATTAGGTTTAACTATAAACCAAGTTCAAAACGCGAAACTCTATCATGATGGCATCCAAATAGGGGAGCGTAGAGCCAAATTAAAATTAATACCCACCTTATTAAAATTGGGGGTGACAGTGGAACAAGTAGCTGAGGCATTTGATTTCAGTGTCGAAGAAGTTAGACAAGTAACACAAAGCCAGCCTTGAGATAGATGTGGTAAATTTTATCCGTGGCTCAAGCCAAATTTGGTTTGCGGCTTCCAACCTTGATCACGACGAATTTATAGTTAATTTTTGTTAATATTAGAGGCGGTGTTAGTACTTCGTCCTCAACCACCCACTCCCTACCTGAGAGAAACTTAATGCTGCGACTAGAACATATAAGTAAAATTTATCCCACAGGCGAAGTTCTCAAAGATATCAACTGGGAAGTTAAACCAGGCGATCGCATTGGCTTAGTCGGTGTCAACGGTGCTGGAAAATCTACCCAACTCAAAATCATTTCTGGGGAAATTGAACCCACCGCAGGCGAAATTATCCGTCCTAATAGCTTACATATAGCCTACCTCAACCAAGAGTTTGAAGTAGACCCTACCCGCACCGTTAGAGAAGAATTTTGGACTGTCTTCAAAGAAGCCAACGAAGTACAGTTATCTCTGGCGCACATACCACAAGAGATGGAAACGGCTAGTCCAGAGGAACTGGATCGACTGATCGCCAAGTTGGATCGGTTGCAGCGCAAATTTGAAGCCTTAGACGGCTACAACTTAGATGCACGCATCGGGAAAATTTTACCAGAGATGGGGTTTGGGCTAGAAGATGGCGATCGCCTCGTCAGTGCCTTCAGTGGTGGTTGGCAAATGCGGATGAGTTTGGGTAAAATCCTGCTGCAAAAACCTGACTTGTTGCTGCTGGATGAACCGACTAACCACCTAGATTTAGAAACTATTGAGTGGTTGGAAAATTACCTCAGAGGGCTGATTACGCCGATGGTAATAGTCTCTCATGACCGGGAGTTCCTTGACCGCCTCTGCACCCAAATTGTGGAAACTGAACGTGGCGTTTCCACTACTTACCTTGGTAACTACTCGGCATATTTGGAACAAAAAGCCGAAAGTCAATCAGCACAACTGAGTGCTTACGAACGCCAACAGAAAGAATTAGAAAAACAGCAAACCTTTGTTGATAGATTCCGCGCCAGTGCTACCCGCAGTACTCAGGCAAAAAGCCGGGAAAAGCAACTAGAAAAAATTGAGCGCATTGAAGCACCCATTGCTGGGGTAAGAACTCTACATTTCCGTTTTCCCCCTGCACCCCGCAGTGGACGCGAGGTAGTAGAAATTCAAGATTTAACTCATCTTTATGGTGATAAAATCTTGTTTTTGGCAGCAAATCTGCTAATTGAAAGAGGCGATCGCATTGCTTTTCTTGGCCCCAACGGTGCTGGAAAATCTACCCTTCTGCGCGTAATTATGGGTATGGAACCACCCACAGAAGGTAGCGTTAAATTAGGGGATCATAACGTTATTCCCGGTTACTTTGAGCAAAATCAAGCTGAAGCTTTGGATTTGAAGAAAACTGTTATGGAAACTATCCATGATGAAGTTCCAGACTGGGATAATCAAGAAGTCCGCACGCTTTTAGGACGCTTCTTATTCACTGGTGATACTGTATTTAAGGCAGTTGGGGCATTAAGTGGAGGAGAAAAAGCTCGTTTGGCGTTGGCAAAAATGCTCTTACGTCCCGCGAACTTACTAATTTTAGATGAGCCGACAAACCACCTAGATATTCCAGCGAAGGAAATGCTGGAAGAAGCGCTCAAAAATTATGACGGTACGGCAATTGTAGTTTCACACGATCGCTACTTTATTTCTCAAGTAGCTAATAAAATCGTTGAGATTCGTGATGGGGAATTCCGGGTTTACTTAGGAGACTATCATTACTATCTCCAAAAAATTGCCGAAGAAAAAGAACAAGCAAAGTTAGCTGCGATCGCTGCTGAAAAAGCTGCTAAAAAAGCTGCAAAAGCTTCCAGTAAAAAGAAATAAAAGATTGAATACGGACTTAGTAGTAGTGCTAAAATGCTACTACTAAGTAATTACTTGTTATTAGCGATCGCCGAGATTATATAAAAACCGCTAAAGTTTAAAAAATCATTCAAAAAACTGTAAGTCTTTCATAAAATAAATTAATAAGCAAAAATTCACTTGCGGCGTGGATTAGCAGTGGTATCATTCGGATATTACAAAAAGTAAAGGGCAATTTTACTATGACCAAAGCACCTGTTGCTCCTGTGGTGCTAGTCATTTTAGACGGATGGGGCTACTGCGAGGAGAAGCGAGGAAACGCTATTGTTGCTGCTAAAACTCCCATTGTGGAAAGTTTATGGGCAGCTTACCCGCATACCCTCATCCGCACATCAGGAAAAGCTGTAGGGTTGCCAGATGGTCAAATGGGCAACTCGGAAGTTGGTCATTTGAACATTGGTGCTGGGCGAGTTGTACCGCAAGAACTGGTACGCATCTCTGATGCGGTCGAAGACGGTTCTATTGCTTTAAACCCAGCACTCGTCAAAATTTGCCAGGAAGTTCGTTCTCGGAATAGCAAGCTGCATCTAGTAGGGCTTTGTTCTGAGGGAGGGGTACATTCACATATCACCCATCTATTCGGACTACTTGACTTAGCCAAGAACCAGCGAATTCCAGAAGTTTGTATTCACGCTATCACCGATGGTCGTGACACCGCCCCAACTGACGGTGTAAGAGCGATCGCGCTGCTGCAAAATTATATAGACCGCATAGGAATTGGACGCATAGTCACCCTCAGCGGTCGCTACTACGCGATGGATCGCGATCGCCGCTGGGATCGGGTTAAACGCGCCTACGACATGATGATACAAGATAGTGTAGGTAATGGTCTCAAGGCTGTGGAAGTCTTGCAAGCATCTTACGACCAAGGGATAAAAGATGAATTTGTCAACCCCATCCGAATTGCACCCGGCGCAATAGAACCAGGGGATGGGGTGATATTTTTCAACTTCCGCCCCGATCGCTCCAGACAACTGACTCAAGCTTTGGTCAGTCCCACATTTAACGGTTTTGAAAGACAGCAAATCACACCACTGTCTTTTGTCACGTTTACACAGTATGATTCAGACTTACCCGTGGCTGTAGCCTTTGAGCCGCAGAATCTCAGTAATATTCTGGGAGAAGTAATAGCTAATCATGGTCTGAATCAGTTCCGCACCGCCGAAACAGAAAAATATGCCCACGTCACCTATTTCTTTAATGGGGGTCTAGAGGAACCTTTTGTTGGAGAAGATCGAGAATTAGTAAGCAGCCCAATGGTAGCTACTTACGATCGCGCCCCAGCGATGTCAGCAGCAGCAGTTACAGATGTAGCGATCGCTGCGATTCAAAAGGGTACATATTCTCTAGTTGTGATTAACTATGCCAACCCAGACATGGTAGGGCATACTGGTCAAATCGAAGCTACCATTACAGCAATCGAAACAGTCGATCGCTGTTTGGGACGCTTGTTAGAGAGCGTTATCAAAGCCGGCGGCACAACACTTATTACTGCCGATCACGGCAACGCTGAGTATATGCTAGATGAAGGGGGTAATCCCTGGACAGCTCATACCACTAACCCAGTCCCCTTCATCTTGGTGGAAGGAGAGAGAGTTAAAATCCCTGGATATGGTACAAATGTCGAACTGCGAAGCGATGGCAAGCTATCCGACATTGCCCCCACCATTCTAGAGATTTTACAGCTGCCTCAGCCACCAGAAATGACCGGGCGATCGCTCCTGAAAACAGCAGAATATGAGCTGCAACGTACTCGCACCCCCGTGCAAGTAGGGCTGTAAAAGAGTGCTGAGCTTGAGTTAGGAGTTTTTAGTGAACTCCTAACTTTTGAATTCTGACTCCTGAATTCTGGTTTTTAAAACTTGTTATAAATGAGATTCCTACCATGACAGTTAGTAATATCGTGCAAGGCATTTGGGCATTTTCCGCCACTGGTTTGATTATCTTGGTTTTACTGCATAGTCCCAAAGGTGATGGTATTGGCGCCATTGGTGGACAAGCCCAGCTATTTAGCAGCACCAAGAGTGCAGAAAACACCTTAAACCGAATTACTTGGGCATTGACAGTAATTTTTCTCGGTTTAACAGTAGTTTTAAGTGCCGGTTGGCTGCCTAAATAAGGATAGGTCAATGGGGAGAAAAACCCAACACCCGATACTTAACACCCTAATAAATTTAATTTCACGACGGTTAATTACAGCTCTTGCCTTGTTTATTGGCACAGGGCTGTTAATTATTTTTACTAATATCCAGTTGAGTAATGGGTTTGCAATAATACCAGAATATGTACATTCAGATTTAATAATTTCTCTCCCTACTTCCCCAAAACCTCATCCCTTACCGCCCACACTGGCACAGTGGCGAGATAACACTAACAGTGGTGACTACTTTTCACAAGTCACAACAACCCAAGTTGGTTATTTAATCTGGTCACAATTTCCTGTTCGAGTTTACGTAGAACCACCAAAATCTGTCAGCGAAAAACAAGCTCAAGCATGGGTTAACGCTGTATTACAGGGTGTACAGGAGTGGAGTACTTATTTACCTTTAACAATAGTCGAACAGCCAAAAGTTGCTGATATTACGATCGCGCGAAAAACGCCACCTCTACAAATTTCCCCTGGTAGTAATATACCGCGTGCGCGATCAGCACAAACTACTTACGAGTTATACACCAGCAGCAAAATTTTATTCCACCGCTTCACCATCTTGATAAGTCCTAGTCAAACACGTGAGTATCTCATTGCAGCAGCCCGCCACGAATTCGGTCATGCGCTAGGAATTTGGGGTCATAGTCCGCTAGAAACTGATGCTTTATACTTTTCTCAAGTTCGTAACCCGTCGCCTATTTCTACCAGAGATGTAAATACTCTAAAGCGGGTTTATGAACAGCCAACCAGTTTAGGATGGCCTTTAATGGATAATTCAAAAATTAATTGATCGATAGGTAAATTGGAAAATGTCGTACCAAACAAGAATTAGAAATTCCCATCTATCTGATAATTTACAATGCGATCGCACTTCTTCCTTTTCCTTACGCTCTACGACTTAGTGGTAAAGGTCGCTGTGCTAAAACTCCTTTATAAAGTTCTTCCAGCAGACTAATATTTTTACTAAGGGTATAGCGGTCTAATACACGCTGTCTAGCTTTTTGCCCAAGTAGGGTTGTTAACTCAGGATGGTCTTGCAACACTGGTAAAAGGGTTCTCAATTGCGATCGCGCTGTTTTGGTACTAATAACTATACCTGCGCCCTTTTCCAATACTTCTCCATCTGCACCGACGTCTGTCGCTAAACAAGCCAACCCACATGACATTCCTTCTAACAGAGATAGGGACAAACCCTCTACCAATGAAGGCAAAATAAATACATCTGCGCCCCGCAAAATTTCGATCCGTCGGTCTTCATCAGCGACAAATCCCAACCAGATAATGCCATATTCGGAACCATAAAATTGCTCTAAGGAAGACTTTAAAGGGCCGTCGCCAACAATTAGCAACTTAGTACCAGGCCCCATTGCTGACTGCTTCCAAGCCCGGAGGAGGGCTTCAACATTTTTTTCTGGTGCTATGCGACCCTGATAGACAAATAAACGTTCGGCTTTAAATTCTGCTTTGACTTGAGAAAACCCTGGAGAATACTTGGCAGTATCAACACCGTTGGGAATTACGGCAATATTTTCTTCCCTGACACCCATCCCTGCTAATAATTCTCGCTGAATTTGGGAAAATACAATCACGCGATCGTAGTTAACTAAAAAAGGCGCATAGAGCTGGTAAGCCAAAAGTTGTGTTCCCGATACCAGTTTTGCCCCCTTTCCAGCAAATGGCGTGTGAAAAGTGGCAACTAGAGGCAACCTCAGTTCCTCACAGATTTCCGGTAGAAAAAAGTCTAGAGGAGATAAAGTCAAGGAAGCATGGACTACATCTGGTTTGATTTCCCGCAGTGAATCGGTTAAAACTTTGGTGGCTTTAAAAGTGGGAATTGTGTAAACCTGAGACTTATAAATGAAAGGTAGAGAAACCTCTCGAAGATTTGGCCAATTCTCAGGTTCAGACTCTTCCTGGGCGAAGTGAAGAAAGCTAACTTGATGTCCCCTATCTAGCAAGGCATTTGTAATTTCTCGACTGTAGGTGACATTGCCGCAAAAGGGTGATTTTTTTCCAATCCAGGCTATACGCATTCTTTATTTAGCTGTAAGAAAAGCGGGTTTAATCTATTACTTGTGTGTCCTTTGTGATTTTTCTTTTATCTAGTTATACTTGCTGGTTTTTTATTTATTAAAAATTTCCATAACTTTATACTAGTTTAAAAAGCTTATTTTCAGCTAATTAAACCAGTGGTTTTATGGCTTTATTTATTTTAGTTATAAGTTGTTAATTTCTAATACTTAAACAACTTATTCTGACTAATGTCAGATTCATATCCGGCAAGTATGTGATAAATTTTCACTGGCAACAGTTTACCATGAACACAAAAGCTTTAAGTAAATTATTAATTACGTCAAGGTAATAATTAATAACTACTGTTAGCTGATAACTACTTGTGCGAGTTATACCAGGTTAATATACCTCCTGAAAAGACGATCGCAGCTAATCCCAAAAAAACTACCTGTAATCCCAGAAAGGTTTCTGCGACACCAGCTAATGCTAAAGGTAAGGAGAGGGCAATATTAATTACATTGTTCTGCAAGCCAAAAACTTTACCACGCATTTCTGGAGGTGTTTCTGTTTGGATTGCGGTTTGCATAGGAATTCCCACTAGTGCCCCAAAGATGCCCACTAGCGCCACCAGTAACAATACGAGCCACAGTTGAGTTGTAAATACTGACAGACCAATCAGGGATGCTGCCATACCCATACAACCGCACAGACTTAGCTGAGTATAGGAGAAACGTTGACCAAATTGACCAAGAATTGTTGCTCCAGCCGCGATGCCAACACCGCCAGCTGCTAGTAAAAAGCCGAACTGGGAGGCTTTCATATTGGGAATTATTTCTGCCATCCGAACGGCTAGAACAGTTAATGCTGCAAAAACAGAAAACAAGATAATCAGTTGAAGCAAAGCATTGCGGACGCGATGATTTGCTTTGAGATAGGCAAAACCGTCTCGCAAGTCAGAGAATACGTGAGGGAATTCTGTATCGGGGTGGTGGTGTTTTTCTTTAGTTGCGAGGAGGAACAAAATTATTCCAGCGATCGCATAACTGCCACCTACCAAAAGTTCCTTGCCCAAACTCCCACTACCACCAATTTGCAGCCAAAGTCCATCAGCGATCGCTAACAACGGTTCTCCAACGGCAAACCCAACAATCACCGATGCCATCATCGTTGTTGTGTAAAGCGAATTAGCCGAGAGTAAATGCTGTTCTTCTACAATTAAAGGAATTGCCGCCTGTTCTGCCGGGGCAAAAAACTGTGTCAAAGTCGAAACTAAAAAAGTCACACCCAAGATGATTACAAAACCCACTGGCAGCAATCCGATGGGTTTCCAATCATGAGTTAACCACACCAAGAAGGGAATTGACAAAACTAGGATGCCGCGCCAAATATTTGTTGCTACCAGTACAGCCTTTTTCGACCAGCGATCAACAAACACGCCAGCAACGGAACCAAACAATACGGCTGGAATAGTAAAAGCCATCATCAAGACTGATACCCAACCACTAATACTCTGATTGCTTCCTTGAAACTGAGTATTAATCAAGGCAATCATCAGTACCAAATAAACTTTATCTGCTAGTTGAGAGAAAACTTGACCGCCCCAAAGAGCCAAGAAATTAGGATTTTTTAATACAGGTAAAAATCCTAACTGTTTTACATTCCCTGCAATAGCTTCTCCACCTGAACCAGAGCCATCTAATTGCGGTAATTCTTTTTCTGGGATAGTGTCTACTGGCAAATTCCGCCCATTGGGAACGCTATTGCTATCTACCTCTGGAGTAGTTAATTTGTCCTCTGATTGTATTTCTGATTGGCTTGGAACATCAGTTTTTGGGATCTCCGCTGTCCAACTTTGATCGTTTTGAGAAACATCTTTTGGGGACATTTCTTGGCCATTTATTTGACTAGGTGTACACTTGGGAACAGCACTCAAGTGATTCCTGACTGTAGGATCTGATACCCTATTCTGTTTTTTGGCGAGGCTTGGTGACAAAGGCAGGATTTTCTTATCCAAATCAGACGGTTGCATCATGGTTGGCAGCAAAATAAGAGTCGATCAAGGTAGCAGAGCGGATAGGGCGACCTAATTGATACTGAGCATACTGGCGCAAAATCTGCTCAACAGATAACCAGTCATGATCTCTAGCACCATCAATTTGCATTATCTCTGGTTGTGACAGATGTTGAAGCAAAGCTAGTTGCATAGCACCCAAACGACTAGAAATCACAGGTATTTCTTGCCGATGTACAACAATTGTTTGGGCATTGGGGAGCCAGTGCGTTGCGGAGGTTCTCTCCGTTGAAGCAACTGGCGTCATTGGAAATGGGGCATGAGGCACAGGAAATTGGTTATTAATCTCCCCCTGCTCCTCTGCTCCCCTGCTCCTCTGCCCCTCTGCCCTCATTTCCCTCTCCCCCTCTTTTCGTAAACGTTCCCTAGCTTCTAAGGAAACCGTTCCACCCGCAGGGATGCTAAATCCTACCTGCCAGTTGGGATCTGTGAAGTCTGGCTTAAGGGAACGTTGAGATAGGCAACAGATTTGCACTTGTGGTGTCAGTCCTGCTAAGGCTAAAAGGTGAAATACACCATGAGCCAGATGAGCCAAAACACCAAATGGATTTGCACTAGACACCGCCTCTAAGCGATGAAGATGTTCATTGAACAAATCATAAAGTTCTTCTTGGGGTTGTTCGCTCAAAGCTTCACACAGAACTATTTCTGCTAAATATTGACTGGCAGCCAGTTTTCCCAAATCTTTAGCTAAACCAGGATAAGTTTTTAACGTTTGTGCTTGAGTAATTTTATCAAGCGATCGCCCTTTGGCAATCAATAGTTCATTCACAACAAACATTCCACTCCTACCGCCCAGGCTGGAGTTGTGCTTACGTGACCCTGGAGCCACGGCTCGAATTAGACCGAATTCTCGTGTCAAAATCGTCACTATTTTATCTGATTCTCCCAGCGCCTGGGTTTTAAGATTAATACCAGTTGCTTTGTAGGTTCTACTCATTACTCATTAGTCATTAGTCACTAGTCATTAGTAGTTATTTAGCCATTAGTCATTGAGCAAGGGTCATTAGATTAGGACAAATGACATAGACGCTTCTGCGGCTTCCCGCAGGGTAGGACAAATGACAAAGGACAAATGACTATTCACCCTTTCCCAGGTTATCGCGCTGACGGATCAAATCCATACCGCGAGATGTGCCTAATCTAGTAGCACCCGCTACGATTAAGTCTAGGGCTTGATTGATAGTGTGGATACCACCTGAAGCCTTAATTCCCACCCTTTCTTTTGCCAATTCCTGCAAAAGTCGCACATCTGCCACTGTGGCACCACCATTCCAACCAGTACTAGTTTTTAAGAATGTTGCTCCTGCCTCCATAGCTATTTCAGCAGCTATTTTTTTCTCTGCATCTGTCAACAGGTTAGTTTCCAAAATCACCTTGACTGTTTGTCCAGTCTCTTCGCAAATTTCGGCAATCTCCCGGTGGACTTCTTCAGTTTTGCCAGCTTTCAACCAGCCCAAGTTCATGACTACATCCAACTCAGTGGCCCCACTATCCGCCGCTTCTTGAGCTTCATACAGTTTCACCGCTGAAGTCGTTGCACCAGAAGGAAAACCAATCACCGTACAGACTTTCGGGTTTTTACCGTGGAGGAGTTCTACTGCTTGCTTAACATTAGCGGGGAACAGACAAACCGCCGCAAAGTTGAATCTATATGCTTCTTCACACCATTGCTCAACCTGCTCTGGAGTAGCCGTTGGCATTAACAGGGAGTGATCGATAAATGGCGCAAGATCAATGTCTGGATAGTCTGCTGCCATCGTGTCTTCTGCCAGTGATTGATTATTAAACTTTATAAAAAATTAAAACATTTCTTATATATATATTAAACCATATTTATTACGAGTTTATCCTGAAAACAAGCCGCTGAATTGTCTTTAATATTGGCTTTACAGATATCCCGGAATTACTGCAAGTATTTAAATTGACGCTAAGTAGTAGTAATACTAGGAATATCAAGAGTGTTTTTTACACTATTTCCTAAGAAGTTAATAATAGTTTGAGCCAATGCCTGCGATGCCAAATATGGGACACCATTACCAATAGTTTTAAACATATTAGTGAGTGACATACTATCTGGAAGTACAAAATTTGCAGGCAAAGATTGGATAGCTAAAGCTTCTGCTACAGAAATTCGCCGGATTTTGTAAGGATGTAAATGTACTTCATTATTTCCATAGCAAGCTGTCGGAGAGTAACGCCATCTATGCAGACGCTTGAAAGATTTTTTAGAATCATCTCCTTCATCAATAGCAGCAAATTTTGTGATCCCTGCTCTGGGTTGAAAACAGTTTTCAGAATTTTGATGTTTCAAAACCTTATTTTTTATAAACCAGTATTCAACTGTTAATTCTTCAGGTATGTCATCAGGACAAGGTATTAGAGAATTTTCTTGGAATGTTTCACACTTACGCCAAGGGTAAGCAAAAACTTTTTCGCGAGGATATAAAATATAATTATTCCAAGGAAAAGATCGCTCATGTAGTAACTTTTCACTACCGATTTTGATCCCTCTGTCCTGAAGAAAATTATTTTTGAAACCAACTAGAATAATTCTTTCTCTATCCTGGGGTACGCCATATTCGATAGTATTAATTAATCGCTCTGTTAATATATAGCCTGCTTCATGTAATTGTTGCTTAAGCGATTCAAAAAATAAACGGTGTTTTGTTGTCTTCCATAAACCCTTAACGTTCTCAAATAAAAAGAAATCTGGAAGATTGCGGCAAATTAATTCAATATATGCAGCGGAAAGTTTACCATTATTTCCTAAACTTCCTCTATTTTTTCCACCAATAGAAAAATCAGGACAGGGAGGCCCACCAATGAAACCAATTATATTATGAGATTTGCGGCTGTCTTTGACCAATTCTTGAAGGTGTTGTGCTTCTTTTCCAATAATAAGTTTTGTTACATCTCCTGCCTCACCATGATTATATCCATATTCAGGCGATCGCATTTTTAGAACTTCCCGTGAATGGCGATAAGCGGCGATAAATGGAGCGAAAATTTCATTGACATAAACAATATTAAAACCGCTGGTTTCAAAACCTAAATCGAGGAAACCTGAGCCAGCAAAAAAAGAAAAAATACAAGGGCGATCGCTCATTGCATGACTAGTACGATCAAAAAATCTTATTAATATTCAGATTAAAGAAAAATGGGTTATGTACGTAACTTATAGGGAAAGCTAATACTAACTATCCCAATTTTGATTTCATATTTGGCAAAAACTAATACACTTAGGGCTTCTACGTAAGTACCAATCAAAAAAGAACAATTTCAAAACTGCTTAAATAGTAAAAAAATTTCACAGCTTCCCTAAGTATTACATCTCAAAGTTTACTCAATCTTTAAGGAAAATACCTGACAGAAAAAGAGTCTAGAGTCACAATTAAATATAGGGGTTTCCAAGCCCAAATGATATTTCAGACAAATATTTGTCACTAAATAAAAAACCGGGGTACTTGAGAATAAATTTTTATGCGGATTTTAATTTACTCCTACAACTACTATCCAGAGCCAATTGGTATTGCCCCACTGATGACTGAATTAGCAGAGGGACTAGTGAAACGTGGACATGAAGTCCGCGTAGTTACTGCTATGCCCAACTACCCTGAACGGCAAATTTACCAGGAATATCGGGGCAAATGGTATGTCAACGAATACAAAAATGGCGTTCAAATTCAACGCAGTTACGTTTGGATTCGTCCACAACCAAACCTATTAGATCGGATGTTACTAGATGCGAGTTTCGTCGTCACTAGTTTTGTACCCGCCCTTCTCGGTTGGCGCCCAGATGTGATCCTCTCAACATCGCCATCCTTGCCAAGTTGTGTACCAGTTGCACTTCTAGGATGGTTACGTGCTTGTCCTGTAATTTTAAATCTACAAGATATATTACCAGAAGCAGCCGTCCACGTCGGTCTGCTAAAAAATAAATTACTTATCCAGTTGTTTACATTATTAGAAAAATTTGCCTACCGCAGTGCCAGTAAAATTAGCGTCATCGCCGATGGATTTGTGGACAATTTGCGAGCTAAGGGCGTAGAAGCTCACAAAATTGTACAAATTCCCAACTGGGTTGATGTAAATTTTATCCGCCCTTTGCCTAAAGAAGATAACCCTTTCCGTGCAGCACATAATCTGAATGGCAAATTTGTAGTACTGTATTCTGGTAACATTGCCCTAACCCAAGGCTTAGAAAGCGTCGTCAAAGCTGCTTCTGTGTTGCGCCATATCCCAGATATTGTCTTTGTCATCGTTGGAGAGGCAAAAGGTTTACAGCGATTGCAACAGGAATGTCTAGACTGCGGCGCAGATAATGTGTTGTTACTGCCATTTCAACCCCGTAAACATTTACCACAAATGTTGGCAGCTGCGGATGTTGGTTTAGTGGTGCAAAAGAAAAATGTTGTATCTTTCAATATGCCGTCAAAAATTCAAGTGCTACTTGCTAGTGGAGGGGCCTTAGTTGCCTCTGTACCCGACAATGGTACGGCAGCAAGAGCCATTAGGCAAAGTGGCGGCGGAGTTATCGTTCCTCCAGAAGATCCCCAAGCTTTAGCGATGGCAATTTTAGATTTGTACAAAAACCCCGAAAAAGTCAAAACTCTGGGTTACAAAAGTCGCCAATATGCTGTTGAGCAATATGCTTTTGAACAAGCTTTAAATCAGTATGAGTCCTTGTGTTACTCATTGACAGCAGAACGTAGAGAAATTCAGTCTACAGGCATAGTTACAAAACAAGAAGTTTAATCTTTGCAGCAAAGTTATGCTGCATCTATAGAAATTACAATTATGCCCTCAAATCTAAGTAGTAGGAAGTTTGAGGGTAACTAATTTTACTATTATAGATATAGTAATAGATAAGCAGATTTTCAGATGCATTGTTGAACTAAAAATCTCACAGATTCACTTCATTCAACTCGTGGGTTATTGATCCCAAATTATGTATTTATACTTAACTTAAGCGTATATAATAAAAGAATCGCACTTTTCCTAGACCAGTTATTAGTATGCTGCGTTGTATCGTAATTTTGAGCAGAGAGTCAGTATAAAGCGTAGATATATAGTAGTTACCTGCAAATTACTAGCTTTACATTACATATTATGCTCTTTGATGAATCTGCAATTATTTTCGCTCTCAATTCCTGTTGGAAAGCTATTGGTTGTATCGCTGCACAAGAACCATCAGCTGTTGCGGATATCGAAATTTAAACGGGCAATTATTAAACTAATCGCATAGACACCTGTTTTTTTGTTAGTATTCAAAAAAACCTATTGACCCATTTGTCAGATCAATTGTTCGTTGTTTGTAAGTAAATGTCAACAATTGTTTCAAAAGGAAGAAAGCACCTGAGGTTTAATGACTGATTATTTCCAAGGAAATTTCCCATTGCAATCTGTCCCACTGACGAAGAGTGCGGTAATAAGCCACGGCCAAACCGAAGAGGCAAGCGAAAAATTAGCTGCAACGATCGCTGTTGCGGCATCAGACCGCAAAGCAGGTGAGATTTTATTGCTCAAAGTAGCAGAGGTATCTTACCTAGCTGATTACTTTGTGATGATGACTGGCTATTCTAGAGTACAGGTCAGAGCGATCGCTCAAGCAATTGAAGGAAAAGTCGAAACTGAGTTGCAACGCCGTCCCATAAGGACAGAAGGAAAAGTCGAGGGTAGTTGGGTACTACAAGATTACGGTGATGTGATCGTTCATATCATGATGCCCAAGGAACGGGAGTTTTATAATTTAGAAGCGTTCTGGATTCATGCAGAACGTATTTCCCTTCCAGAATCTGATGAAGGTGAGGGTAAGCCAACATGATTAGGTCTTCGGTTTCTAATTGCCCAGTTCCTACAGACCAACAACCACTCAATGAATACGAAGAGTTAAAAACTTCCTGGCTGTTTCGTGATACTACTTTAGATTGGCGCGAGTATATCACGAAACTTGTTTGGATTTGGGGTTTATCTTGGCTTTTCGCAGGGCCTATAGCTGCGGCAAGTTTTCCCCCTCACAAGTATATTGCACATTTTCTTCTCTGTGGTGCAGCAGGAGCCAGTGTCGGGTTAGTGCTGATACTAGTAAGGTTGTACTTAGGCTGGTTCTACGTGTGTGATCGCCTTTGTAGTCCCACAGTATTTTATGAAGAGTCCGGCTGGTACGATGGTCAAACTTGGACTAAACCACAGGAAATCCTTAACCGCGATCGCTTAATTGTCTCATACGAAATCAAACCCATTCTGCGGCGGTTACAATTTACCTTCGCTGGCTTGGCGGGAATGTACGTTATTGGTACTATAGGTTGGCATTTGTTTTAAAGCGTCATTGGTCATTGGTGAGTCAGTGCGGTCTTCTCCCAAAGGGAGAGGCTAGCGCCAAGGGGGTTTCCCTTATGAGCAACTGGCGTTAGCGCAGCGTTAGCGCAGCGTTAGCGACGCAGGAGCGTCACCCGAAGGGTCATTAGTCATTAGCTAAGGACTAATTACCAATGACCAATAACTAAATTAATTAAAAAAGGTGATAAATATAAACCCATGACAATGGGAAAACGAACTCAAGCCACAGCACTGGAAGTCCGGTTGCTGCGGGAAGGTATTATTGAATCCAGGCATATAGTCCAAGCTGTTGTCTGCGACGAACGAGGACGGGTTCTAACCGTTGCTGGAAATTCTGAAACTGCTGCATTTATCCGTTCAGCCCTCAAACCATTTCAGGCACTCGCAGTAACTACCACAGGTACACTGGAACGCTATCAACTCAGCGATCGCGACTTAGCAATTATCACAAGTTCTCATAAAGGAAGAGTAGATCAAGTCCGACAGGTATTTAACATCCTTTGGCGGGCCGATCTCGATCCAACCATACTCCAGTGTCCAATTCCTGAAGGCAAACGCAGTCCTCTGGAATACAATTGCTCTGGAAAACATGCAGGAATGTTAGCCGTTTGTCAGCAACGCCATTGGCCCTTGAATAACTACTTGGATCGCAAGCACCCAATCCAGCAGTTGATTCTGGGCAAAGTAGCAGAGTTGCTGCGAATGCCAGCAGCAGAATTTATCAGCGCTCATGATGACTGTGGCGCACCAACTTATCTGATGCAACTCGGTCACATGGCATCTTTGTATGCACTGTTAGCCTCTAGTACCAACTTGGATATGGAGCGCATTGTTCGTGCAATGACTCATCACCCCGCAATGGTCGCAGGAGATGGAGAATTTGATACGGAACTGATGCGCTTAACTCCAGGAGAACTAGTCAGTAAAACTGGTGCCGAAGGAGTGCAGTGCATTGGTAGACTCGGTGAAGGCTTGGGATTGGCAATCAAAGTCATGGATGGGGCAAAACGAGCAAAATATGCCGTTGCTATTCATTTACTTCAGCAGATGGGGTGGATTAGTCCCAGCGCCGCCGAAAGCCTCTCAGAAAAGTTTGTCACCTTGGGAAAATACAAGCGTTTAGAAGTAATTGGAGAATTATCATTTTTGTAGTTGCCAAACTCTTGACTATAGGTTATGCTATAAAAGTTAAGAGCGACGCGGGATAGAGCAGCCTGGTAGCTCGTCGGGCTCATAACCCGAAGGTCAGTGGTTCAAATCCACTTCCCGCCACCACATAAAAAATAAAACAGAACCCTACAATCAGTAAAGATTGCAGGGTTTTGTTTTATTTTGATCTATTCTGGAAGAAATAGCCATCCAAAAAGCGCGGAGAATCATGGTTGTGAAGTTGCAGCGACCAATTTTAGTGGGAGGATTGGGACTTTCCTTTTCCCTGTGGATGTTGGACAGTTGGCACGATTCTATATTGCAGGTGGGTGAGTTCGGTTTGTTGAGTGCCTTAGCTGTAGGTGGTGGTTTGTGGTTATTCCAGCAAAAGCGCCCCAAAGACAGTTTAAAGCAGCTAGATGGTATGGTAGTTGACCGAGCGACTGTGGAAAGTGCGATCGCTAAAACTGAAACTATAATTAACCAACTAGCACAAGAAGCAGAAAACCATCCAGCTTTAGAGACACTCAGAGAACAAGTTGCCCAATTGTTGCTGGAATTAGACAGGCAAAAAATTAAAGTTGCTGTGACTGGCGGGAAATCCGTCGGTAAAAGCACTCTAATTCAAGTGCTACAAAATCTAGAGACACAAAATTTCGTATCTCTACAAGAGACACCACCTTTATTTAGAGAAGTCGGTGAAAACTCAGATGCGGCTATTTTGGCAGAAGTAGCAAAATCTGATTTCGTTCTATTTCTGACAAACGGTGATTTAACAGACTCAGAATTTCAAACCTTACAGCAGCTAAAGGCAGCAAATCAGCCTAATATGCTGGTTTTCAACAAACAAGACCAGTATTTAACCGATGAAAGTGCCAACATCTTGCTGTCTTTGAAACAGCGGATGCAGGGAAATGTAGTTGCAACTGCGGCCTCTCCCATTGCCATCAAAGTCCGGAAGCATGAAGCTGATGGTTCTGTGCAAGAGTGGATGGAGCAACCAGCAGCAGATATCCAGCAGTTAACGCAGCAGTTGGGTGAAGTTTTAGCACAGCAAGGACAACGGCTAGTTTGGGTAACTACCATGAGAAAAGCCGGGTTGTTGAAAGCTGAGGCGAAAAATTGGCTAAATGGAACCAGACGCGATCGCGCCACCCCAATTATTGAACAATATCAGTGGATAGCTGCTGCTGCTGCCTTTGCTAACCCAGTACCAGCCTTTGATATTCTGGCAACTGCGGCAATTAATGCTCAAATGGTAATGGATTTGGGTAATATCTATCAGCAAAAATTTTCCCTAGAACAGGCACAAACCGTAGCTGGAACAATGGGAAGTTTGATGCTGAAATTGGGTTTAGTTGAACTTTCTACAAAGGCTATTAGTACTGTTCTGAAAAGTAATGCCGTTACCTTTGTTGCTGGTGGCGTAGTGCAAGGAGTAAGTGCAGCTTATCTGACTAGAGTCGCAGGGTTAAGTCTAGTTGAGTATTTCCAACAGCAGGAAATAGCGATAGATTCTGGAACTGGTTTGAATTTGGAGAATTTGCGGCAAACATTGCAAAAGGTATTTCAGCAAAATCAGCAGATTGGTTTTTTGCAGGGGTTTGTTAAGCAAGGTATGAAGCGTTTGTTGCCAGAGGTGCAGCAGGTTGAAGTAGTTAATGTTCAGAAGGCAATGGGATAATTTCATACACAGGATCGCTAAATTTTAGATTTTGGATTTTGGATTTTGGATTGAATGATTCAAAATCCAAAATTCTTTCAAACCCTGATTTTAATAAAGGATAAAAATATATAAATATCTTTGTTTTAATAAAGAGGATTGATCCGTGGTATCAGATATAGAATCTCCAAACCAAGAGTGGCTGACACTTGTATGCTGCTGTAAGTAAAACTAAAATTTACCCAAGCCTATTTTAACCTGAGTTCGGGATAAGGAAAGGAGCAGGTAGTAAGCTGAAAATAACGAC
>NZ_JAVRCI010000102.1:0-21380 GCF_034530835.1 Nostoc sp. DedQUE12b
GGTCTCATTATTCATACAAAAGCCCCAGTCCTTCTAAGGATGGGGCTTTTTGTTTTTTAGACTTGTTGGGTAATCTAATAATCCCAAAAATCCTTGAAACCTTCCTTTAAGTTAAGGAAGGAGTTATAAAATTAATTGAGTCTCTAAATCAACAATTACTATAACTATAAACAAGGTTGGCGATCGCACGAAGTAATTTAGCTGGCTCCACTGGTTTGGTGATATGCTGGCCAAATCCGGCGGCAATTGCCTGTTGATAGTCGACCTCACCAGCATAAGCTGTAAGGGCGATCGCTGGAATTTCCCCTCCTTGTTCTGGAGACATAGCTCTAATTTTACGAATTAGCATATAGCCGTCTACTTCCGGCATTCCAATGTCGCTTAACAGCAGATTTGGCTGGAACTGAGGCATAACTTGTAGTGCTTCCATTGCACATGCGGCCTGGATTACTACCGCACCAGACTGCTCCAAAATGAAAGCAATTAACTCTCGCGTATCACGCTCATCATCTACAAGCAGAACTTTCAACCCATTGAAATCGGGCAAATCATCAGGTAGAGAGGCAATCTGATGGCTATTTAGATCGACCTGGTTCAGCGGTAACATGACTGTAAAGGTTGCTCCCTGTTCTTCACCCAAACTTTCTGCCTTAACTGTGCCACCATGTAGCTCGACAATGTGACGAACAATAGCTAATCCTAAGCCCAGTCCGCCGAATTTTCTAGTGGTTGCACCATCAGCTTGTCGAAAGTAGTCAAAGACGAATGGTAAAAAATCAGGGCTAATTCCCTTACCTGTATCACTGACTCGAAGTTGAACTTGAGAACCAACAGACTCTAAACTGATTTCTACCTGTCCACCTTGGGGTGTAAACTTAATAGCATTGGAAACTAGATTCCAGATAACTTGCTGCAAGCGACCAGAATCACCTCTGACTAAAAATTTAGAATTTGAAGTTTGGCATTTTAAATTGTTAAGTTGCTTATTAAAATCGATAGAGTCTAAATTGATTTGGGAATTGTCTAATCCAAAATCGTTCGATGGTTCCTGAGCCTTGTCATTCGCGTAGCGTCCCGCAGGGAAGGACTGAGCGCTTACGCCAAAGTCTAAAATCGTAAATTGCAAATTGATCGATTTGGCTTCAGCCGCTAGATGTACAGTTTCTATTGCTGCGGCGATCGCAGTTTCTAGATTCACAGGAGCAATATTCAGACTCAGCTTACCTTGCAAAATACGAGAGACATCCAGTAAATCTTCAATTAATTGGGTTTGCAGCTTGGCATTGCGCTCAATGGTTTCGAGAGCGCGAGTGGTGGTTGCTTCGTCATACTTTTTCGTTTGCAGTAACTTCGACCATCCCAAGATCGGGTTTAGCGGTGTGCGAAGTTCGTGGGAAAGCACTGCCAAAAATTCATCTTTGATCCGATTAGCTTGAATTAATTCTTCTTTCCGTCGCTGTAACGAAGCCATTAACTGAGCGCGTTCCAGAGCAACTGCCACCTGATCGGAGGTTGCTTGTAATAAAGCTATTTCCCCAGAAGTAAAATGAGTACGGGTGCGACTGGCAAAGGAGAGAACACCAAGAAGCTTTCCTTGAACAATTAACGGTTGACCTGCATAGGCTGTAATTCCTAAAGCGTGGAGAGTGTGGGCATGGGGATGAGTAGAGTGTCGCACATTATTAACGACGATTTGACGGCGTTCTTGCACCACTAGTCCGCATATCCCTTGATTAAATTCCACGTATTCAATTGCTTGAAATACATCATCAGTAATGCCGTTCCAAGCTACTAACCGGAGTTTCTGCTTATTTTCGTGTGTATCGATTAAATAGTGAAAGTAACAATGCAAATCCATTTGCGCCGAGAGTTTGCTAAACAAGCTGTTCATTAGATCCAAGGGGCGCTCGGTTGAAAGCAAATCACTGGTTGTTTCCAAAAGCAGTTTAAGTCTTTCACTGCGCTCTTGTAAGGCTTGTTCTGCAAGCTGACGTTCGCGAAGAGCACGTTCGCGTTCGGTAATGTCAATTGCAACCCCTCCTACCAGGCATTGGCTAGACGCATCGGCAATGGGAAACTTATAGACCAAAAATTCGCCAAGAGTGCCATCTGTGCGTGGGGCAGACTCAATCGTTTGAACAACTTGATTCCTCTCAGCAACTATTCTAATGTTATCCAGAAGGGGTTGAGCGATTTGAACTGGGTATAGGTCAACAATGTTTTTATTGATCGCCTTATTTGTTGGCACATTGAATGTGCTGAAATAAGTTGGACTAAGGTAAAGTACACGTCCCTCTGCATTCGTAATCCATGCAGCAGCGGGAATATTGTCCATAAAAGCTTGAAATTGCTCTTGACTCTGACTCAGCGCTTTTTTAACTTGTTTGAGATCGCTAATATCCAGAATGAATGCGACTGATTTGTGCCGAGATTCTCCTAAAAGGGAGTAGCCAACTACAACTGGTACGCTGGAACCATCTTTGCGAATAAATTCCTTCTCGTAAGGAGTACAGGTTCCCTTTGCTGTTGCCTCGGCAATAGCCAGTTCATCTAAATATTGATACTCAGATGGCGTGATATCAGTCCAGCTTAATCTACCTGCTTGGATATCTTCTTGGGTATAGCCGACAATTCGCAAAAACTCGTCATTGGCTTCAGTGATGCTACCATTCACATCACCAAAGAGAATGCCAACTATATTCGCTTTCACAAAACTCCTGAGCCGTTCCTCACTTGCTTGGATTGCTGCTTCTGCCTGTTTGCGTTTGCTGATATCTGTAGTGCTGCCAACTAATCGTACTGGGTTTCCATCAGCATCTTGCTGTACTAGTATCCCCTGATCCAAAACATAGATGTACTGATTGTTTTTGTTGCGAATTCGGTACTCGGCAGCATAGCGATCGCTATTTCCCAAAGCAAGTATTGCTTCTTGTACGCTTGGCAAATCTTCGGGATGGACAAGCTCAAACCACCAATTACCAGTTGCTTCAGCTTCTGCGAGGGAATAGCCCAAAATTCGAGTTAATCCTTCGGTTCTTTCAACGCTATCCTGTTCTATATTCCAGTCATAAATCAGACAGTTTACCGCAGATGCTGCTAGCTCAAACCGTTCGTTAGCTAACTTTAGACGCTCTTCTTTCTCCCGCAAAGTTCGTTCTACTTGTTTGCGTTCGCTGATATCGCGGAAGAAAATGTCAAGACCGTCTTCACTAGGATATGCGTGAATCTCCAGCCACAAATCATACTTGGGCGGTAAGTAGTAGTGATGCTCGAAGTGGACGGGAATCTGTTCTGCCATTGCCCGTCGGTACTGATGCTCTACATTTGTGCCTACTGATGCAGACCACTCCTCCCAGTGTGACTTACCAATGATCTCTGTGCGGGGTTTACCGTTAATTCGCTCTGCTTCGGCATTTTGATAGATAATTCGCCAGTCTCGATCTAGAGTAATAAATGCATCACTCATGTTTTCTAGAGTGCGTGTGTTGCGCTGATTGGCTTGCTGTAATGCCGCTTCTGCTTGTTTGCGTAAGCGAAGCTCATCGTAGACATCGCGTAGTGCTGCTTGCTGTTGGCTCAAATCAACAACAAAAGCAATGACCGTTTCTTGAGTATCTCCCAGCATCACAGAACCGAGCAGAACGGGAATGCGATCGCCATCTTTACGAATGTATTCTTTCTCAAAAGGCTTACATCTTCCAGTAGTTCTCACTTCTTCCACTGAACGTTCGCTCAAAAGAAGATACTCCGGTGGGGTAATCTCCCGCCAGTTTATTTTGTTAGCAGAAAAATCTTCTCGCGTATAGCCAATCGTGTTCAGAAAAGCATCATTGGCTTCTATGATGAAGCCGTTATTAATATCAGTGACAATGACTCCAATGATGTTGGATTCTGCCAGTTGCCCAAACCGCATTTCGCTATTTTGCAACAACTTAAGGCTTGTCTCTGCCTTGCGTCTAGCAGTTCGTAACTCTGAAGAGAGCGCAGTAATTAAGAAAGATACTAGTGAGAATGTGGTTAATCGTACCAGGACTTTGAAGCTGAGGAAATCGAAAGAGTAGACTGGATCGATCAAAAAGTAGAGCGCAGTTGTCACAGATAAAGCGATCGCTAGTACTCCAAGCCTCATACCGCCATACCAAGCGCTGACTGCCACAGCAGCATAAAATAACGTAAATACGCTCGGATCAAAAACTGGCAGTAAGACTTTTGTCAAAAGCAGTGCCGTTGTGACTGCTAAAATCATCACACTAAAAGCTATGAACCAACGCATTATCAAAATTTTTTCAGGTACTTTCACCGTCATCCTAAGAGTCCTCCCGTTGCTCCGATTTTGGGAGATACTCCTTCACTAATCTTGTATCTGCTTTGCCCATCCTCTCTAACATTTCTTCAATCAGCTTTAGTGCCATCTGTGAAGGCACTGTAGATCCGTTCTCCCAACGATTGATTGTTCGTAGAGAAACTCCTAACTTGGCTGCAAACTTTTCTTGAGAAAGATGGAGTTGCTGCCGAAGTTCACGGATCAAATCTGGAATTTTGAGTGGTTTTCTTAGTTCCATAGTAGGAAGAGTAAGACAGATGTCTCGCCATTCGTCTCCAGCTTGAGGATGAATTTTAATAATCATCAGTCGTTATCAATTTCATCTTTTGGTGGAACATCAATATTCAGTTATCAGTGTTCACGGCTTACTGTTGGCTGTAGAAGGGTATATCTAAAATAAACATTAAATTTTGCCTGATAATAAGATTCACAATAGTATTACTTAAGACGATTTAATTAAATTATTACCAGCAATCACACAAAGCTAAAAAAATGGTGGTGCGTCATATCTTCATGAATTGTATTGAGATTAATTTTTCATATTTTTTATATAAAAAGTATCTATAGACAAGCTCATTTTGTATTTGATGAAAGCTTTTATATCGCTAGTTTAGCAACTACGGCAGATTGCAAAATGGTGAGTTACAGATAATCGTAGGGGCACAACATGTTGTGCCCCTAGCCGCGTACTTCTATGGTAAGATGGCAGTTACAAAACGAAGAAGCTATAATGCGGTTTTAATAAAATTCTTTTGCTTAACCAGAATCTTTAACTGTTTTGATTAATCAACGCTCCGAAAAGTTAGTAAACAGTCAACTAGAAAATGCACCAGGTGAAGGCTATATATTTAACTGGTTTGATTGGTTTTGTCTTTGGTATCCTCCAGGGTGGCTAATTTTATTCAATCGCCATTGGCAGCACTATCACTCAGATCCAGATGGTTGGAATTGGCTAGAATATGGATTATTTTTAATTCCTGGCGGATTTTATCTAGCGTTGCTGAGTCGTTGGTTGCGTCTGGGTTTTCGTTCACCCCGAAAAGAAGTTGGTGAATTCGATCCTAAATATCAACAAGCTTTTGGCAAAGAAATTCTGGCCCCTATCGTTAAATACTATTTTCGGGGAGAGTTGCAACAAGTTGAAAACTTGCCGCCAACAGGGCCATTGATTGTGGCAATGAATCATGCAGGGATGTGTTTTCCTTGGGACTTTTTAACCTTGGCTTATTTATTAAGTGAAGCCAAAGAATGGGTAGTGCAACCCATCGCAAATCCAGTATTATTTGAGCATCCTTGGATGATTTGGTGGCTACCACCTCAATGGTCGCAGGTTTTAGGTGGTGTGCGAGCCGAATTAGATGATTTTGAGGGCGCGATCGCTCAAGGTAAAATTCTTTTATATGCACCCGAAGGTATTCGCGGGCCTGGTAAAGGTTGGAGAAGACGCTATCAACTAGAAAAGTTTAATGTGAGCTTTATTCAGTTGAGCGATCGCTATCATATTCCGATTCTGCCAGTATTTTGCATCGGCAGTGAATCTCTGCATCCTTGGGCTATTAATTTCACCAGATTACAACGACTAGTCAAACTACCATTCTTACCTTTGTCGCTTTTAATGTTTGCCCTACTTTTGTTTCCCTCAATGGGAGTTTGGGCAATGAAAACTCGTTTGCGTTACTTTATTCAACCTTTGGAACCAGTCGAATTGGACAACCACTCAAAGAAAGGGCGTGCAGTAGCCTATGAACAAGCGCAACAATTAAGAGAAAAACTGCAACTTCAAATTAATCAGTTTTTGGGTAAATTTTAATAGTACAAGCTGAATTTTTTTGATTTTAACAGGTTTACACTGTGGTTCAATTAAATGAAAACTGCTGTAAGTTTGTAGTGATGAGGAATATTGGGAGTGCGATCGCCACTATACTGTTGACTAAGCCAAATAAAGAAAATCGTTGCAAACATTGGTAATGCTGTATGGACATGTTGTTAGGAACGAAGTTATTGTTCCTACCATAATTTGTTCGTTCGTTACCAACACAACCTGTTTTGTTATCAATACTTATCCGTTAGTAACGACACTTATGCGTTCGTTACCAACACAACCTGTTTTGTTACCAATGCTTATCCGTTAGTAACGACACTTATGCGTTCGTTACCAACACAACCTGTTTTGTTACCAATGCTTATCTATTTGTGGAAAATGCTGATGTCTTTGTTTTCCGTCAACCCTTATGGAAGATTCCGAGATTTTTCTTGGGTTTAGTAAAGAAGATATGGGTGCGAATAATCAGCTTCGTGTCTGAAAGGAGATTTCACAAATTATGATGCCTGTAGATTTATCCCTCTACAACAAACAGTCTCTTGGGGTGTTAGATTATTCTCCTAGACAATTAACCAAATCTTTGTGAGTCGAAGCAGGCGGCTAAACTGACTCCACTAAGGAAGCGCCGAAACGATAACCTTTGCCGTAGACTGTGTGAATCAGCGTAGTTTCCCTACCTACCTCAATCTTACGGCGCAGCAAACGAATTAATGCCGCTATCACATTGCTACTGGGTTGTTCTTCTTCTTGCCACAAATTTTGCATAATCTGGGCATGAGTCAGAAGTTGTCCGGTGTGTTCCATAAAATATTGCAACAACTGGCTTTCTTTTTGGGATAGCTCAATTATTCGTCCTTGGCGATAGGCTACTTGATTTTCACAATCCAGTTCTAAATCAGCGACAGTTAAACGTCCGGTGGTGGTTTCATAAATTTGAGAACCGGAACGACGCAATAAAGCACGGACTCTTGCTAATAACTCTCGCAATTCAAAAGGTTTAACCAAATAGTCGTCTGCACCAGCGTCTAAACCTTGTACGCGGTCATCAAGAGTATCTTTAGCCGTGAGAAACAGAACGGGAGTGGTTTTGCTTTGGCGTCGCAATTCCTGACAAATCTCTAACCCCGTTTTTCCTGGCAGCATCCAATCTAAAATAAGTAGGTCATAACTGCCTGTCTGTGCAAGTTCGCTGCCAGATGTCCCATCATAAACGGCATCTACAGCGTAACCCTCACGAGTTAACAAGCGGCTCAAAGGTTGAGTTAGTTCAACTTCATCATCAACTAATAAAATTCTCATGCTGCTTGTGGTAAGCATATAGAGATATTCTCAATATTATTCAACTGCCAAGACGCTAAGGATACCAATAAAAAAAATGCTGACTGTTGCATTGCCAAAAGGGGAACTACTTAAAAATAGCATCCGCTTGCTACAAGCTGTCGGATTAGATTTTAGTGCTTTTTTAGATTCAGGAACTCGCCAACTTCAAATTCCTGACACTAAGGGAGTTGCAAAAGCTTTACTGGTGCGGGCGCAAGATGTGCCTGTTTATGTGGAATATGGTCAAGCACAACTAGGGGTTGTTGGTTACGATGTGCTGCAGGAGAAGCAGCCGCAAGTTGCCCACTTGGTAGATTTGCAGTTTGGTCATTGTCGGATGTCAGTGGCGGTAAAAGAATCAAGTTCTTACCGATCGCCTTTAGATTTACCACCGCATGGTAGAGTTGCTTCAAAATATGTGAATTGCGCTCGTGAATATTTCCATAGTCTGGATTTACCTGTAGAAATAGTGCCATTGTATGGTTCAGTAGAGCTAGGCCCAATTACTGGCATGTCAGAAGCGATCGTAGATTTGGTTTCTACAGGGCGGACTTTGCGCGAAAATGGTTTGATTGAAATTGCTAGTCTGTATCAAAGCACGGCGCGGTTGATTGCTCATCCTCTGAGTTACCGCCTGAATACAGGTAATCTGAGTGATGTGATTGCCAAGCTGCGGGAGGCCGTTGTAGTAGAGGTTTAATATCAATTTGTAATTCGTAATAACGCTTCTACAAATGCTCATTCCTAGCTAACGCTGCACTATTGGTTCGTACAGCGTCTCGTCTTCAAGCGACTTCCAGATAAAAAATACTCAACTGTTGCTTGTGGGGTGGACATCTCACTACAGGTGTTAACTTAACTTAAAAACCAGTCTAGACAAAGCTTTGAAAGATTGCTTCTTTCGCAGCACCAAACTGGGATGCTGCTCATTGGGTTGTTGTCAGCCCAATGAGCAGCATTTCTAACTTATGGCTAAAAACTAGGTTTTAAAAGCCCTTACCTTTTGTTGCATAAGACGCATAAAAACTCCCCGTATGCAAAGATTAAATTTTTTCTTAACCTCTCAGCAAATGGAATCAAAGTTATATTTATAATGATTTTTCCAGACAAAGTAATCTTTTTTTTAGCTTTAAAATTATTTGCGATCGCAAATAATTAAACTAGTATTGTTTTGATCAAAATTGTTAATAATAAAAATCACTTTACAATTATTTTTAACACGAAGTAGGTGGAAATATGTTTCAAGCTACTCGCCGCCGTCTTGCAATTTGGTACACTGCCGTCACTGCTGTATTACTGCTACTGTTTGCCAGTGGCGTTTATTTATACGTTCGTACTACACTGATTGAGCGGATTGATGACACCCTCAACCATGTAGTAGAAATAGTAGAGCGTTGCCTGACAACCAGTGGTTGTGCATCTACACTAAGATTTGAGCCAATTAATGCTGATGCAGATAAATTTCGCATTAATGTAGAAGCTAGTTTTGGTGAGAATACCGACACTGTAGAAGATGACCACATTGACCTAGAATGGTTTAGCCCAACTGGTAAATTACTTTGGTCAACGCTATCTGAACCCCTAAATATTCCCATTCGTGTCAATCGTACTGGTGAAACTGTACGCGTAGTCAAAGCAGAGAGTGAAAATTCAAAATTTAAAATTCCTAACTCCCCACTCTTATTACGACAAGTCACCCAACGCGTAGAAGTGAGACGACAAGTATTAGGATATCTGCGCGTTAGTCATCCCTGGTTTGAAGTTACTAAACCTAGTCGCCAGTTAATTTTTGATTTGGCATTAGGTATTGGGTTAATGGTGCTTTCCGTAGGCGCAAGTGGTTGGTTTCTTTCGGGTAAAGCGATGGAACCGGTGGGTGAATCTTATCAACGTCTTAAACAATTCACTGCTGATGCTTCCCACGAACTTAGAAGCCCGATCACTTTGATTCAAACTAATGTGCAAGTTGCCCTTGCTGACTTGGATTTAGCAGAGACAGAAACAACTAGTTCTTTGCAATATCGACAACAGTTAAAGGTGGTGGAACGGTTAACGCAGCGTTTAGGTAAGTTAGTCAATGACTTACTCTTCCTAGCACGACAGGATAGTGGTATTAGCAAAGATACTTTTTCACCTTGTCCGTTGGACGCTTTGCTAATAGAGGTGGTTGAAGAACAACAATTGTTAGTCCCTGAGAAAGAAATTGGCCTTTCTCTAGACTTAGTTGACCCTCCTGTTTCTGAAACTAGCCCCGAATTACTGGAAAATTGGTTTACTCTTGTAGGTAATTGGGATCAATTAGTGCGGCTGTTCACAAATTTAATTGCTAACGCTTTGCATTACACTCCAGCAGGTGGACAAGTGAAAGTGGAATTGGCGCGCATAGAAGGAATAAATCGTGTTTCTGGACTACGTAACACCAGTGCCCAATTGCAAGTTAAGGTGAGTGATACCGGAGTTGGAATTCCAGCCGAAGCGCTACCACGTTTGTTTGACCGCTTTTATCGAGTAGATCCGGCACGTACTTATAGGACGGGGAATACAGCTACAGCCAGCGCTACAGGCTCAGGATTGGGATTAGCGATCGCTCAAGCTATTGTCGAACATCATCACGGTCATATTCAAGTTGAAAGTACCCAAGGCATTGGCACTACCTTTACTATCACTTTACCAATAACTCTTGAGTCTTAATTTAGCTAATAAATTTTTATTTCCTGTGATAGATGTAAGATTCTAGTGCATTGAATTGGACTAGAATTTTTAGCGAAGAAATTTATTTTCTAGCAGTTTATTAAATTTGACTGTTACAAAAATGTGCTTAATGGCAATGGTTAAGATTGTAAATCTTGAGAATGAAATATTTCAAGTTTTTTAGATTATTTCTTTATCCTTAGCTAGATGTGATAAATAAAGTAGTTTGTTAAATGTTTAGATGTACTTAACAACCGATAAAACCTAATTTAATTTCCGGTTGGAGAAATCTTTAGTAAGAAAACAAATTAATTTTTTTTTAGGAGTCAAGAACGAATATGAAGTCTCAAAATTTTCGCAAGTCTGGCAAATTATTTGGCGCTCTTTGTGGGGGATTGCTAATTAGTCTGCCAGCAATTCCTCAAGCATTAGCACAAGAATCTACTGTCAAGGTTAACCCCAGTCCTAGTATTTTTAGCGAACCACCCTACAACCGCTCTCAGGCTCCTGTATCACCAGAGCCAGGAGCTAGACCACCACGCCCAGCTACTCCAACTGAGGGGCAAGTGTCTCCCGTACCACCACAACCAGTTTCTCCGGCTGAGGGTCAAGTATCTCCCGTACCACCACGCCCAATTCCTCGCGATCAAACTCAACAGCCTTCATCACCTGCGGTTTCCAATGACCAACAACCACTGCTACAACCACGGCAAACCCCCAGTGCGACAATCATACTCACTAATGGGATGGTGAATATCAGGTTGGTTAATAATACTGCGGCTAAGATAACTTTCCAAGTGATTGGCGATACAGCACCGCGATCGCTAGAAGGTAAGTCAGATGTAACACTGCAAGCTTTAAAAGCACCGGTAACAGTAACATTTGAACGACAAGATGGCGGACAGTTAATAGTGACCCCACAAGGTTCTTCAGAGCCAGGAAGCTTGGAAGTTACATTTAAGGAAGCCACCAATGCAACACAGGGCAGAAGTGCTATGAGAATTGAACAAAACGGTTCAGTGTTCTTGAATTAGTAAGGCTAAGGCGTGGGTTAACTTATACAAAACTATAGGGGCAATTCATGAATTGCCCCTACTTTCAATAATGCAAAAGATTTTCGGTGTCTTACTGCTACTTTCGCTGAAGTATTTTAGTTAATTGATCCCGCAATTGCACTTCTTGCCTGCTATCTTGCAATGTCCGCGCCAGTATAATTGCCCTTTCGTAAAAATTGCGGGCAGTTAGGTAGTTACCTTGTTGTTTATATAACTGGGCATAAGATTCAAAAGATTTTAATTCTTCGCGTAAATTTTGTAATTCTTTAGCGAGTGCTAAACGCTGCTCTAGTAAGTCAAAGGCGCGTTCGTAACGTCCTACAGCAGTATGAGCCGTAACTAAACCGTCAATTGCCCGTAATTGATTAGTGCGATCGCGGTTGGTTTTAGCTGTCCGCATTGCTTCACCATAAGTAGCAATGGTATCTTGATAATTTCCAGATGCTAAATAAGCATCTCCTAAATTATTCAAGGTATTTGCTTCACCGATGGCATCGCCAGTCTGACGGCGGAAAATTAAAGCATTTTCATATAGTTTAATCGCCTTGTTATAATCTCCCAACCTGGCATTTACCAAACCCAAATTACTCAAAGACAGTCCTTCACCTTCAATATTTTTCACCCCGTGAGCAATTGCGAGTGCATCTTCAATTGTTTTACCAGCAGCAGCAAATTCGCCTTTTTGCAGCAGAAATGTACCAATATTATTCAGCACAAAAATCTGAGATTGAAAGTCTTTAGTATCACGAGCGATCGCTAATCCTCTTCTGAAAGCATCTTCTGCCTCTTTTGAACTACCAAGCTGCACATAAGCCTTAGCAAGCAAATTGTATGTCAAACCTTGTGCTTTCAGGTCGGCAATGGAATGATATAGTTCTAATGCTCGCAAACAAGACGCAATTGTTTTGTCGGCATATCCTGAAGCGTATTCTTGTTGACCAATACGCAGCAAGCTGTCTGCTTCATCTCTTGATTGTCGCCCAACGGAATCATTTAAAGGGCGATGGAGTTGTTCGGAAATATCAACCGCACCCGCTACAGGACTCAGCAAAAAAGCAAACAGTAAAAAGCTGTGTAAAAGTACCTGGGGAGAAGAAATCGCACCTACACAAATTAAGCCTACCTTTTGGCAGGGAAATACAAGCCGTTGTTTCATAAAAATTACCCGTAAAGTTGCGGGTTTAAGTAGAAGGTCTAAGAAAAAGTTTTAAGTTTTAAAATTGAAGACAAGTAATATACGCATTTTTACTTAAGTTCTGATTTAGCTAAATCTTCTCCAAAGTATATAGCGCGGATATCTGTGGGCAATTTGTCCTCTAGCATACGATAGCCTTCTTGGAGAAAATTGGCTACTTCGTTAGGAGCGATCGCTTCTCCTTCAGCTTGTAGATAAGCAGCGATTCTAGTTTCACTCCAATGGAAAGTTTGAGCCATTAATACAATTAATCGTAAAACTGGCGGTAGTTGGTCTAACGCCTGTTGTACATAGCACCATAGCGGCGGTGAAGTCGCTTGCAGAGAATAATGAATTGCTTCTGTGGGCGGTAGTTTAATCTCATTTATACAGAAAGCTGTCATATTAATTAACCAATTTTGCATGGTCAAGGCTTCCTCACCTGATTCAGAGTCAGTTAACTTGAGTCCACCGAGTTCGTAATAAATATGTCGCCAAGTAAGGGCAAACAGATAATCTGCCTGCACAGGCGATCGCGCCGAATGCCGAATTAAGGTGTAGACTATGGGACTGTAGCGGCAAAAAATCACCGTAAAGTACTTTCCGGCATCTGGATAGCGCTGAAACAGAATCAGCAGTTCATGGTCACTGTGATGGAACAGCGACTTCACCAGTGGGTGATTAGCTTCGGGAAAATGAGGAATTTGCACAAGTCTTGGAGTTGATAATTGTTAAAATAGTTTTGGGAATTGCACTCCCCTAGTTAATCGCATAATATCTTGGTGTTGCTCAGTTTGTAGATAAGACTCAGACTAGTTGAGTATTGATAAACTAAAAACAAGGACTTAATTTTAGTCTTAATCGACAATCATAAAATCAACTCTCTTAAAGAATCCTTATTTGTTCATGGTTATAGCAGTTAGTGTGATCTCGTTCCTGCTCAGTCCCCTTACTTTAGGCTCCTTTCTGCCTTCCCTGCCCTTAGATAGCCTATTCTCCACCCAAGGCATTATGGTGATGCTGCTAGCAGCTTACGCTGGTGCCATGTGGATGTTTCTCACCAGTGCCCCAAAAGTACACACTGTAATGGTGTCAGATTTGGAGATTGCCCGACAGTTGTATGAAGGACTGCTAGATTTGCCAGCAGCTGAGGTGCCATTGCACTACTACTACAACTACGAACAAACTATAGGCGCAACTGGCATCGATCCGTTATATATGTCTACTGGGCCGAGCTTGTCTAGCAAAATGATGAATAATGCTAACGATGGGCTGTGGTATCAATTGAAGAAAAACACCCAACTACACGTCATTACTGGTGCGAGTTTAGGTAGCAAAAATCAGCAACGCCACGTTTGCTTTGACCACGACTGCCTGGAAATGATTTTAATGCGAGTCGAAATGCGCGGTTTGAAATTAAAGATTCGTAACCACAAACCCCTGAACTTTTTGGTCAAGGACTATGAAGGGCGAGTGATTGAGGTGGCTGAGGTAGCGAATTAGTAGTTAATGATTAGATTATTTTAGGTTGGGTGGAGCGAGCGCTCCACCCAATATTTTTGGAATTTAGATTTTAGATTTTAGATTGACTCCCGGCTTTACTCCTAACTAATATCCCATTTCCACCCAGGCTAAAATAGGTAAATACCCTAACTGAGATAATTTATGAACCAGCCGATATCTGAGAAAGTGTGCTGGACTACCGCCGATTTAGAGTTGTTTCCAGATAACGGGAATCGCTATGAAATTATTGACGGAGAATTGTTTGTGACTAAAGCGCCCCACTGGAAGCATCAAAAAACTTGTGTCAGAATTAGCACTTCCTTGGATAACTGGTCACAAACTACTGGTCTGGGAGAAGTTGTGACTGCTCCAGGAATAATTTTTGGCGATAATGATAATGTTATTCCCGATGTTGTCTGGGCGAGCAACGAGAGATTGCCTTTACTTTTAGATGAGGCGGGGCATTTGACAGGTGCGCCAGAACTGGTTGTAGAGGTGTTATCTGCTGGTAGTGAAAACGAAAAGCGGGACAGAGAACTAAAACTTAAGCTCTACTCATCACGAGGTGTCAGAGAATATTGGATTGTAGATTGGCGTAAGCAACAAGTGGAAGTATATCGACGCGAACAAGCGAGTTTAAAGTTAATTGCTACGTTATTCAATGGTGATGAATTGAGTTCACCAATATTACCTAATTTTACTTGTGCGATCGCACAACTATTTAATTAATATAAAATTACGAATTACGAATTACGAATTACGAATGACAAATTAATTAATTGTGCTGTAAAAACTCAACTTTGGGTAACAACGGGTCAGTCACAATACCCACACCGCTAAAACCCCAGCGTTTGAGCAAGTTTCCCAACTGTGTACGCGCAATAGATTCAACCGCAAAGCGATTTGCCACTTCTGCTGCGTGGGTGTTGAGATAGCTAAGGGCGTCAAAGTTTTCTTGAAACAGCAACAAATAACCTGATGTTTCAGCATCAGGACGAGCTATAAGATAATTCCCATCAGTTTTTGAGCGCACTAAGTAATAGACATCGGACAACATGGAGATGAAGTTTGTTGGGGAGAAAAAAGTCCTTCAAATAAAAAACATAGAGGAATATCGCACAACTTTAATTTCCGAATATCCCTCATTGCTTTAATATCAACAATGTAATGTGAAATAAATATTTATCCAAATTTGCCACTAACGTAATCTCTGGTATCTTCCTGCTGAGGATTGTTGAAAATTACTTCTGTTGCATCATACTCTACCATATAGCCATTACGGCTTCCTGTTTCTGAAGTCCGAACATTAAAAAAGGCTGTCTTATCAGAAACACGCGCTGCTTGCTGCATGTTATGGGTGACAATGACAATAGTATATTGCTCTTTAAGTTCGTGAATCAGTTCTTCAACACGCAAGGTAGAAATGGGGTCAAGAGCGGAGCAAGGTTCATCCATCAGGATAATTTCAGGTTGTACTGCGATCGCGCGAGCAATACATAACCGTTGTTGTTGTCCACCAGATAAAGACGAGCCGCTTTGTCGCAACTTATCTTTTACTTCATCCCACAAAGCTGCTTTTCTGAGACTACTTTCTACTAATTCATCCAAATTACCTTTATAGCCGTTGATTTTGGCTCCAAAAGTAATATTGTCATAAATTGATTTGGGAAATGGGTTTGGTCTTTGAAACACCATCCCAATTCGACGACGCACCTCTACAGGATCAATGTCGGATGCATACAAGTTTTTATCGTAAAAAAGTATTTTACCATCTGCCCGAAATGACTCAATCAGGTCATTGAGGCGGTTATAGCATCGCAACAACGTACTTTTACCACAACCAGAAGGCCCGATAAAGGCTGTCACCTGATTTTTTGGAATATCTAGCCAGATATCCTTCAAGGCTAAAAATTTGCCGTAGTAAACATTGAGGTTTTCGGTACGTAAAACGGTTTGAGTATCGTTGACTGTGCTAATGTTGTTAGCCATAAATTAAATGTAGTATTAGTTTTAGCGATACAAATCCGCTATGTAAATGCTATTTGACTAAGCTTTCTTGCGAGTTGCCCAGCGAGCGATGATACTTGTGATTAGAACCATCAATACCAAAATCAAAGATGCTGCCCAAGCTAGTGATTGCCAATTTTTAAACGGAGAAATAGCATATTTATAAACTAAAACAGCAAGGGAAGCTGTGGGTTCAAATAAACTACCAGGCCAAAAATTGGAAAATAAAGCGGTAAATAGTAAAGGTGCGGTTTCTCCAGATGCTCTGGCGATCGCTAACGTTGCTCCAGTTACAATTGCAGGTAAAGCTGCTGGTAAGACTACTTGACTTACTGTTTGAAAGTTAGTTGCTCCTAGCCCTACAGATGCTTGCCGCAAATCTTGCGATACTAATTGCAGAGCTTCGTCAGTGGTTCGGACAATAATTGGCAACATCAAAATTGACAGGGCAAACCCTCCACCTAAAGCTGAATATGATCCTAAGTTCAACTTTACCAGTGTTAAAACTACAATACCATAGGCAAATACCCCAGCAATAATTGAGGGGACTCCACTTAGGACGTTAGCCGCAAAACGTACCCATCTCGCTACTTGAGCCGAGCTAAATTCTGTTATGTAAATCGCTCCTAAAACACCAAACGGAATGCTAATCAGCGCTGCAATTCCTACCATCAGCAACGTGCCCAAGATTGCATTACCAAAGCCTCCTCCCTGTTGTAGAGCTTTGGGTGGCAGTTCAAAAAAGATGCTGGGACTCAAACTGCTAAAGCCTTGAATAATGACGTAAGAAAGTACTGCTAGCAAAGGCACAAGTGCCAATACCCCACAGATAAATGCGATTACAGTCATTACTGTATTAAACAGTGTCCTTTGAGACATGGGAGCGCGAGTTAAACTGCGCTCTGTAAAACTAGAAGTCATAATTCAACCCAAAACTAAGCTACAGTCGCTTGACTCTCAGAACGATAAACTCGGCCATGACATTGACTACCAGGGTCAAGAAGAATAAAACTAAAGCAGCGTACATTAAAGCCGACACTTGCAAACCACTAGCTTCTGAAAATTGATTTGCTAGTAGAGAAGAAATCGTATTGCCTGGTGCTAACAATGAGATACTAATGTTGTTGGAATTACCAATCAACATTGTTACAGCCATTGTTTCTCCCATTGCCCGACCGAGTGCCAACATCACAGCGCTAACTATCCCCGAAAAGGCTGCTGGAATCAGAATTTGCAAGATGGTTTCCCATCTGGTTGCTCCTAGTCCTACGGAGGCTTGGCGCAAACTGGAGGGTATAGAAATCAAGGCATCGCGCGATAGAGCTGTGATGATAGGCAAAGTCATAATTGCTAATATGACTCCCGCCGGTAACATTCCTGGGCCTGTAGGGGGGGTGCTAAAAAGTGGTATCCAGCTAAAGTAACTATTGAGCCATTTTCCCAAGTTAGTTAAGATAGGCACTAAAACAAAAATACCCCACACACCGTAGACAACGCTGGGAATAGCTGCAAGCAGTTCTACTGCAAAAACCAGTACCAACTTCACTTTTGCGGGTAAAAAATCCTCGCTTAGTACAATAGCTGTACCAACTCCAATTGGTACAGCTATCAGTAAACCAATAAAAGAACTCAAGAGAGTTCCATAAATTTGAGGTAGCACTCCGTAGTTATCATTAACTGGATTCCAAGTGGTGTTAGCTAAAAAGCTAGCACCAAACTTTTGGATAGCGGGCCCAGAAGCAATTGCAACCTGGAAGCCGATCCATAATAAAGCGCCAGCAACCCCAAAGGCGAAAATTTTAGTAAGCCAAATAAAACCCTGATCTAGGGACTTTTCTACATCAGAGCGATTTTTTGTCGCTGCTGAAAGGTTTTGAGTATTTGTAGTCATGACTACCGACTTTCACAATTAAATCAAAGGAAGATATGGGAGGCAACCATATCAACAAAATTGTTGCCTCATTGTCATTTAAAACTGAGACATTGGTAATACAGAGTTTCAAATTACGAATGTCTATAGGTTAGTAAGCAGCCTAAAAATTATTGTCTAGGAATGCCTCATTTCTTGATCGTAGCTACTTGCTAGCACTAGTACCACTACCAACAGCAATTTTATACTCTGGACTGATTTGATCAGCAGCAGCAGCCACCTTTGTAATGACGTTTTGGGGTAAAGGAACATACCCTAGTGCCGCAGCATTCTTCTGACCCTCAGTTAAAGCATATTCGATCGCAGCTTCAACTGCCTTAGCTTTTGCCGCATCGGGATATTTCTTGTAAACCAACAGCCAAGTGTAAGTAACAATGGGATAGGAATCAGCGCCTTCTGGATCGGAAATGAAGACGCGCAGATCAGGCGGTAGAGTTGCTGATGCCAGAGTTTTAGAGGCTGACTCCTCAGTAGGTACAATAAACTGACCGCCTTTGTTTTCCAAAGCAGCGAACTTGAGACTATTTTGTTTGGCATAGCCGTACTCAACATAACCAATAGAACCTTGTGTTTGTTGAACTTGGGCGGTAACACCCTCATTCCCTTTAGCACCAACTCCCACAGGCCAGTTGACAGTTTTGCCTTCACCAACTTTAGTCTTCCACTCCGGGCTGATAGCGCTGAGGTGTTTTGTAAACACACCTGTTGTTCCGCTACCATCTGAACGATAAACAACTGTGATTGCCTGGTTAGGAAGCTTTATACCTGGATTAGCCTTGGCAATTTGGGGATCATTCCAAGACTTGATTTTGCCTAGTAGAATATCAGCGTAAACGGCTCGTGGTAGCTTTAGTTCTGCAACATCTGGCAAATTGTAAGCTAACACTATGCTACCAGCTGTTACAGGCAGTAAAATAACGCCCTTATCTGCTGGCACCTTCTGGATTTCTTCATCCTTCATAGCAACATCGCTGGCACCAAAGTCTACAGTCCCTTTGATAAATTGCTCAACTCCAGCACCGCTACCAACTGAGGCATAGTCAACTTGCAGATTTGGATATTTTTTGTTTAGATCCGTGAACCATGTATCATACAGTGGTGCTGGGAAAGACGCACCAGCCCCGCTTAACTTGAGATTTCCACCCAAATCTAATTTGGTTGTACTTGAGGCAGTGGTATCTGTAGCAGTGCCAGAATTGGAGGCTGTATTATCTGGATTTTGCTGTCCGCCACATGCAGCTAGACTGATTGTCAGTGCTAACACTGAAACTGAAGCTGTAAGGCGATGAATTTTTATTACACTAAGACGTGAGGGCATCGCTATCAATTTTTTAGTAACTTTTCAGGTGAGCGTTTCTAAGATACTCCCAAAGGACAACAATAGAGATTAACGAAAGGTTAACAAAGCAAAAAGATACTTGTTTTTTTGATGAAGAGCAAACCCTTGTTTCTAGTTTTTATTGATAAATTTTATACTTATTACTTTAAATTTACAGATATAGATATTACTACAGTAAGTTTATTATACTTGTTTACATAAATTTATTGTTAGTGTAATTTCGTTGGTCAATTCATAAAAAAAGTATATAAATATTAATTATGATTAAGCATTAAACACTTTGTAACCACATTTGGGCACTGCTCTGCAAAACTAGTATAAATACTAATATAAATGTTGGTTTTACCATATTTTAGGTTAAATACCAGAATTCACAGCACGCTTCAGCCAAGAAAATTAGATAATAGACACCTCAGCTACAATTCGTATAACTGAAAAATTACATACCAAAAAGGCAAAAGAAAATATGCTAGTTCTTAAGATGTAAGCACAAATTTCATTCCGATATTAATGAATATACTAGTTGCTGTTGGTTTTACCTTTTGCTTTTCCTTGGTTGTCTGATAAATGTTTCCTGCTTCCAATCAATTACTATGGTCTATGATTGGCTTACTCCTGACAATGGGTGGTACCTTCTTAGAAGTTTATGGCATCACCTTACCTTGGACTTGGAGTCAGCACGGAATTCAGACTTTTTCTTTAGGCGTCACTTTTCAAATTGGCGCAGTATTGTTGGTGGGTTGTTTAGGAGGCAAAAATGCGGGTGCGCTCTCGCAAATTGCCTATTTAGTCATGGGCTTAACCTTATTACCAGTATTTGCGGATGGCGGCGGTATTGGTTATGTCAAGTTGTCTCAGTTTGGCTATCTACTAGGCTTTATTCCTGGAGCTTGGATTTGTGGCTTAGTTGCTTTTAAAGCGAGACCTCGACTAGAAACTCTTGCCTTTAGTTGTGTCTGTGGCTTATTAACTCTCCACCTATGCGGTATTACTTATTTAATTATTAGCTATTTTTTTCAGTGGAAAGGCACAGAAAATCTACCCTTGATGCAAGCAATTCTTAGATATTCCTGGTTTGCACTACCAGGTCAACTAACTGTGGTCTGTGCAGTTACTGTAATAGCATATATATTGCGTCACTTAATGTTTTATTAGTTCATTGCCTTTCGTCCTTTGTCATTTGTCAAAAGCTCATGACCAATGACCAATGACTAATGACCAACGACCAACGACCAATGACTAATTAGCCATGCATTTAAAAAATCGTCTTTTCTGGATTGCTGCCTTCATCGCTTTTTTCTTAGACCAAATAACAAAGTACTGGGTAGTACAAAGCTTTAGCCTGGGGCAGACACTACCACTTTTACCTGGCATATTTCACTTCACCTATGTCACTAACACTGGTGCGGCTTTTAGTCTGTTGAGTGGGAAAGTAGAGTGGTTGCGCTGGCTATCTTTAGGAGTGAGTTTAGTATTGATAGCGTTGGCGTTAATTGGCCCAACATTAAATTTGTGGGATCAGTTAGGCTATGGCTTGATTTTAGGTGGAGCTATGGGCAACGGTATTGATCGTTTTGTTTTAGGCTATGTTGTTGATTTTCTTGATTTTCGTCTGATTAACTTTGCTGTATTTAATGTGGCAGATTCATTTATTAGTATCGGTATTGTTTGCCTGTTAATTGCTTCCTTGCAAAAAACACCGACATCAACTGGCAGATCCCATTAAACTATTAAGCCTGGGATGATTAATCCCAGGCTATTGATTTAGTGAAACCCTTGTTTAGTCTTATATGCGAAGACTTTACGTATAAGGTTTTATCAACTTTTATTTCTCACCTGACACCAGTTTGCATAACTAGTGCAAGAGTTCACGAAAGATGCACTGACGATCGCTGATGGCAAACCATTATTTAGATTATGCCCCAGCTTTGAATTTAGTTACCTGTGGTAGGAGTTTTTGGCGAACTAGAGCCGGGAGTACTGGGAGAGCTACCTGGTTCAGTAGTGCTGCCAGGAGTGCCAGGTTGTTCAGGGGTGGTTGAGCTACCTGGTTCGGTAGTGCTACCAGGAGTGCCAGGTGCGCCTTCAGGAGTGGTTGAGCTTCCTGGTGGAGTTAAGTTGCTAGGTGCGCCTTCAGGAGTGGTTGGGCTTTCTGATGGTGGAGTTAAGTTGCTAGGTGCGCCTTCAGGAGTAGTTGAGCTTCCTGGTGGAGTTA
>NZ_JAVRCI010000103.1:0-20916 GCF_034530835.1 Nostoc sp. DedQUE12b
AGCGGGTGTCCGGGTGATCTTTGAAATTGCTGGCTAATGCTTCGATGGCTGCATGTAGCACATCCAATTCATTATCAGCAGTGGCGCGGTCTTTGAGCCAGTGTAAGGTATTGCTGTTATCTTTCCAAATTGCGGCGACTGTTACAACTGCTTGAGTGCGAATTTCATGAACTAGCTTAGTTTCTTCTTCATATTCATAGGGTTCGTAATAGTACCAGAGGTCATATTTAGTTAAGTCTTTAAGCCTGTCAAGCAATTTATTAGCCATTGACGCAATCACTGAGCAATTTCTCACTTCTGCAAGACACTTAGCCGCTAAAAACAAGTTGATAAATTTTTCCTCTTCCCCATCTTGCACCATTAAGTACTCAAGAATTTCACCAACAAATTTCGCATCAATCATTCCCGCAATTAACAGCAATACCTCATGCCAAGTTTCATCTTGCCAGTGTTTGCCAAAAACTTCAGTTTTGAGAAACTCAATTGTAATACTGCGTTCCTTCTCAAACTGCCAGACAAACTCCCAAGCACAGAAATATTCTAAAAATGTCCGATGCACAAAGGCATAGTAATCTGCACCTAAAAAACATAAAATAAAGTTGCGATCGCGCAGTTGTTTCATCAACCGTCTGGCTTTATCTCTGGCATCACTCACTGGTATGCTTTGCAGATATTTAGTAAAGATTGCTTCTAAATCATCCGCATAGATAATGTTGCCAGCTAAACCTTTTTCACTGGTTTGCATTTGATAAGCAACTTGACGCAACATTGCCTGTTTATCTTTATAATCAATAATGTCCAGACGTTCATCAGGCTTTAAATTGCGTCCGTCGTCCCAATTATGCAGCAGAACCTCTGAAGCATCTTTATACAGTTCACTTCTATCTCTTGGTAATTCTCGCTTGAGATTGAGAATTGACATCATGGTTAACAGCAGAGGATTTTGTGCAAGTTCTGCAATTGCTTTTGATTCATTAATTACTCTTTGTAAACGCTCTCGTTTGATATTTTTATCTCTTTCTTCGGCTTGAGTAAAAGTTTTATCATGCCAACGTTCGATAAAATCTTGAATCTGTGCTGGTTCTAAATCTTGCAACATAAAGTGGCGAAACTCTGCATCTCGCAATTGTTGCTGTTTATAGCCGATAATCCGAGAAGTGACAATTACCTGCACATCAGGATATTCATTAGTGAAGCGATGAATACAGGTAATTACTTCCTCCCGCTTCGCCGATTCAAAGATTTCATCCAAACCATCAAACATGACTAAAGCATTACCAGCCTTTAACTGCTCATGCAATTTATGCTGATTGAGGTGATAAAAACAATTGGGACTATTATGGTAAAATTGGAGAAAATTATCACAACTACCCGCATCGCGATCGCGCATATAATTGCGTAATTCAATCAACAAAGGAATTGGCAGATTAAAATCATTCTGTCCAAGAGTTTTTTCTACCCAATCTAATGCTAGGTATTGCAACAATGTAGACTTGCCGGAACCAGGATCGCCTAAAATAACTAAATAATTCTTACGTTGCTTCTCTCGGATAACATCTAATACTGAACGAATTGGGTGTTCAAAATAAGTGCGTTGATAACGTTCTGTTTCTTCTTGAAACTTTTCTATTTCAAATTCTGTATATAATTGGTTACTTTCTTGTAGCTTGCGGAGATGTTCTTTAGGCAGTTCTGGTAAAACCTGATAAACTTGTCGCACATTTTGCGGGATAAACATTTGCCATAGGTTTACTGGATGTTCGCGGGCTGTAGTTTCTAAGCTATCTAACATCAAATTGCCGTAGCGTTCGCGAATAGTTTCTAAATATCGCGGTAAATTAAAATCCTTGGGAATATCAGCGTTTTCTTTTAAAGTTTTATCAATACTGGATAATTTTTGAAGTTCCAAGATATAGCGTAACTCTTCTGAATCCGAAAGAATATCTTGAACTTGTATGAGATACTGTTCTGTAATTGTTTGCCAGTTAAATTTAGGCGGTAGAGGTTCGAGTTGAAGTCTTTTCCAACTATCTGCTAGTGTTTTAAAATCTAGAGAATCACATTTAATATCAAAAGCCTGACCAAGAATTTCTTTAACCGACTTATCACGGATAAATTTATTGATATCTTCAGCATAATTTTGAATTTCAGCTTCAGAAAGTCTGCAACGAACTTTTAACTGCTGCTGCATCGCTTGCAACAATTCTGTCAGCGCCATAACTACAGCTTTCTGAAGCGGTTCTTGCTTAAAGGGCGCGGTTACAGCATTATTAAAAATATGTTTGAAAAAATCTTTAGCGTAGTCCTTGACTAAATCTTCAAAAAATTCTTCGCTGATAATAGTTTTGACAAGAAATCCAACCGCTTTTTGACCTATCCAGAGAGTGAACCACTCAACTATCATACTCACGCCTGCTAAGTGCTTGACTACGAGTATATACACCCGCTAAAGAAATTTTTCCAGATTTCTGGATTTTTAGCTTAAGAGCGATGCTGGTTGAAGATTTGTTAAAAATAACTAATATACTATGCATGGATATTAGGAATAATTTTATGGTTCTACAAGTTAACCCCATCCAAAAAGAACCTACTGTTACTTGGGAAGCACTTCCAGCCGATTTCATTTTACCTGACGATCCAGTGGAAAATATTCAACAACCTGCGATCGCTGCTGCGCTTACCGATGCTTTGGGAACCGCAGCACGCATCCAACCTCAAATGCTGATTGGCTCTAATTTTGGGCTTGTAGCCACAGTCAATAAAAAAATTGTCGTTAAAGCCCCAGACTGGTTTTACGTTCCTCAAGTGCAGTCTGTGGGAATAAATGTAGTTCGTCGCAGCTATACCCCAAATTTAGAAGGCGCGGCTGTGGCTGTAGTGATGGAATTTCTCTCAGACACAGAAGGCGGAGAACTATCAGTCCGTTCAACTCCACCCTACGGTAAACTCTATTATTACGAAAAGATTCTCCAAGTTCCCACCTACGTAACCTACGACCCTTACGAACCAAGCATAGAACTACGGTGCTTGCAAAATGGACAATATACTTTGCAGCAAGCAGACGCCAATGGACGTTACTGGATTCCTGAATTAGAGCTATTTCTCGGAATTTGGCAAGGTGAAAGATTATGTCAAACCATGAATTGGCTGCGCTGGTGGGATACAGAAGGAAATTTGCTGTTGTGGAGCAGCGAACAAGCCCAACAAGAACGCCAGCGTGCTGAACAGGAACGCCAACGTGCTGAACAGGAAAGCCAACGTGCTGAACAGGAACGCCAACGTGCTGAACAGGAAAGCCAACGTGCTGAACAGGAACGCCAACGTGCTGATATATTAGCAGCTAAGTTACGTGAGCTAGGTGTTGACCCTGATTCGTAGGCGTAGCCCGCACTTCTCTACGTTCGCGCAGCGTGTCGCAGACAGACGCTTTGCGTAGCTTGGCTTCCCCGGAGGTACGACTTGGCTCAGTGACCATCGTAGACATCGCATAACCTAAACAAATGCTGGGAATAATAATTTTGGGACATCAGCACCAAAATTCTATGAAACAGCAAAAAAATCAGTTTAGCCATCTTACTGCGATCGAAAGAAGTTATCTATCATTTCCGGCACAGTTTTTATTAAATCAAAACCTTCTCCAAGGCAAAATACTAGACTTTGGTTGTGGCTTTGGTAATGATGTTAAAATCTTGCGCCAAAAAGGTTATGATATCACAGGCTATGATCCTTATTATTTTCCAGAATATCCTGATAATAAATTTGATACTATAATTTGCTTTTATGTTTTAAATGTTTTATTTACTGAAGAAGAAACTAACGTTCTTATGGAAATATCACATTTATTAAAACCAGGAGGTAAAGCTTATTATGCTGTGAGAAGAGATATCAAAAGAGAAGGGTTTCGAGAACATTATGTCCACAAAAAGCCTACCTATCAGTGTCTTGTTAAACTTCCTTTTCCTTCAGTTTACTTAGATGAATATCGAGAAGTATATGAGTATATTCACTATAATCATCAGCGAAATTCATCTAACTATTGCATATTTTGTAATCCCCATAAAAATCTAAAGTTATTAACTGAATCAGCAACAGCTTATACGATTTTTGATGGCTATCCAATAAGTAAAGGTCATGTTTTGGTTATTCCAAAACGTCATGTAAGCAATTATTTTGAACTACCTTTAAAAGAGCAATCTGCTTGCTGGTTTATGGTGAACAAGGTACAAGAAATTCTTAAAGCAGAATTTGAACCTGATGGCTTTAATATAGGAATGAATATCAATCGAGCCGCTGGTCAAAATATTATGCACGCTAGTATTCATATCATCCCTCGCTACAAAGGTGATACTGTCTCTGCTAAAAGTGGAATTAGGAACGTTATTCCTAAAAAACAATAGTTTTTCTGTAATTATGCAGGATTCAAAATTCTGCTGTAACTTAACCGCTTTCAAGTAATTATAAAAATTACTGGAACATCATGACTTGCTCAAACTTATCTCATAAGGTTGAGATCATCTTTTAAGTGCATCGTCACCATGCTTTTTCAGTGCAATCTCTACTTTCTCAGGAGTTTGTATTGGTATTACCTGGGCTGACACAAGAAAAGGCGTTTTGGCACGCGGAACAAATCCGGTTATCGTTTCAAGCTTCACGGTTGGAATTTGGCAATAAAGAAATAGATACGACGGTTTCGGGTGGAGTGGGTATGTTTCCAGATCATGGAAAAACCAGTGATGAGTTATTGCTAGTAGTGGATAAAGCGTTATATGCTGCTAAGTTACATGGGCGCAATTGCATGAAGCGTGTGTAATCCAATTGATAAGATGTAAAAATTTCAACAATCATTTATGAAAAATACATAAATCTAATAAAACCTAAAAATTAGGTTTTGTTGAAAATATTGCAAAATACTTCAGTTAAGCTAGGTTATCTGGATCTATTCCGAGCGCTCTTAATTGTTCCGCCAACTGTTGAACTCGTTTTTCTGCAACTTCAGCGCGTTGTGCTTCTTGTTGAGCGCGTTGTGTCTCTTGTTTTACTTGTTCTGCGGGTGTGAGATACCGTTGTCCTTGCTCATCATACCAATACATCCATTCCCGCGTTACACCGCAATAATTTCCCCTTTCGCAACCAATTCCCAGTCCAATTTCTGGTAGCCAAACGGGGTTTCCCTCTTGCAATTCATACTTACCATTAACTAACTTATGTACTTCCAGATGCGGTTTGCGACGACGAGAGGAATAAATCACGTAATAAAGTACACCCAAAGCCTCATATTCATCCAGTTTAGTAGTATATTCCTTACGATAATTTTGGGAAACTACTTCTAGGACGAAAATCGGTACAACGTTTTCATCCCACAGCACATAACTAGGACGCAGTTCCTCATCATAAAACCGCTCTACTCCTAAGCTCAAAAACCCATCTGGCACAATTGGCGGTTTATCAGGGTGATAATAAATACCCATATCTATCGCAAACAACCAGTCCATGCGTTCTGACCAAAGCATCAGCAAGATTGCCTTTAACAAGCCTGGTATCAATTCTTGCAGCTCATTATCCACAGGCGTTTCATCAGAGTCTGGTAGTTCCTCGGCTGAGGGCAAGTACCTTGGCAAGTTGTACTCTAACATGGCTGGTTTTCCGGAAACTCAAAGGATATCTGGCTCTATTTGGCTCAACAGAATTATAGCGATTTCTCCCCTTGCAATGTCATTAGTAGTCTGTTTCATTAATCACGAGGCATAAACGAGTTCGTAGTCAGAACTTTAGTTCTAGTTTTTTAAGCACTAAAGTGCTTACTACAAACTCTCGAAATTAGCTTGACAAATTACTAGTTGACTACTGTATATTAAGTACTCGACTGACACTAATTGATAGTTTTTAACTACGAAAGAATCTTAAATCTGCCGGAATCATGAGCAATAAAATCTATTTGATGCCTACCTACTTAACTGTCACAATCCGATGATCTTGACGAGCCAATGTTTTGCTTTGACTAAGGGATACCACTTGTGGTATTGAGAAACAGACAATATTCGACAGATATATTAGTTACTAGCTCGTTTCCTGGTTATGTATAGTATTGCCTCAGCTAAAGTTGCGTCCCAGCCAAGCATACAAGCGTTTATACCCCACCAAGGAAGTTGCTTCAACCGCTAAAATTTTGGTAACTCTTAACTATTAATAAATATATCGGTGCTTAGTGCTATTCATGCTTTATATTTAGCGACAGGGTGGTGCAAACAGCTAACTCATGTTCCAAAACTTAGGAGGCAGTGCCCATTGGGAGCAATTCACGCTTCGATACTATCAGCACGTAGTGTAAGTAAAGGTTAAGTTGATATTCAAACGAATAATTTTTGCTGAATTGCGACAGATAAAGACTAAACTAAAAAGTCTTGTGCAGCAAAACCTGTAGCTTTAAATGAAGTAATCATGTCTAAGGTTCTTGTCTCTGATTCAATTGACCAAGCTGGAATTGACATTCTTTCGCAAGTTGCAACCGTTGATGTCAAATTAGGTCTAAAACCAGCAGAACTGATCGCAATTATTGGTGAGTATGACGCGCTGATGATTCGCTCTGGTACGCGCGTCACTCAAGAAATTATTGAAGCCGGCACCCAGCTAAAAATCATTGGTCGTGCTGGTGTGGGTGTGGATAATGTGGATGTTCCTGCTGCCACACGCCGGGGAATTGTGGTAGTCAATTCTCCAGAGGGAAATACAATTGCTGCCGCTGAACACGCGCTAGCAATGATTTTGGCTTTATCTCGTCACATCCCCGATGCTAATGCTTCGGTGAAACGTGGTGCGTGGGATCGCAATAGTTTTGTTGGTGCGGAAGTCTACAAAAAAACTCTTGGCGTTGTTGGTTTGGGTAAAATTGGCTCCCATGTTGCCGCTGTAGCTAGGACAATGGGGATGAAACTCCTAGCTTATGACCCATTTATTTCTACAGAACGAGCCGAACAAATTGGCTGTCAGCTGGTGGAGCTAGATTTACTTTTCCAGCAAGCAGACTATATCACCCTACATATCCCCAAAACCCCAGAAACTACCCATTTAATCAATGCCACAACCTTGGCAAAGATGAAACCCACAGCCCGGATTATCAACTGCGCTCGTGGTGGGATCATTGATGAAGTAGCTTTAGCAGCTGCTTTGAAAGCGGGTAAAATCGGCGGTGCAGCTTTGGATGTGTTCGAGTCAGAACCTTTGGGTGAATCTGAATTGCGATCGCTAGGTAAAGAAATCATCCTCACTCCCCACTTGGGAGCCTCTACCACGGAAGCTCAAGTGAATGTGGCCATTGATGTTGCTGAACAAATTCGCGATGTCCTTTTAGGACTACCAGCACGTTCAGCCGTCAACATTCCCGGACTCGGCCCCGATGTGTTGGAAGAACTCAAACCCTATATGCAACTAGCAGAAACTCTAGGTAATCTAGTGGGACAACTAGCTGGTGGAAGGGTAGAAGTACTCAATATTCGACTGCAAGGGGAACTCGCAACCAACAAAAGTCAACCTTTAATCGTTGCTGCCCTCAAAGGACTACTTTACCAAGCTTTGCGGGAACGAGTAAATTACGTAAATGCGAGCATAGAAGCCAAAGAACGCGGAATTCGGGTAATTGAAACTCGCGATGCTTCCATTCGAGACTATGCTGGCACACTGCATCTAGAAGCCACGGGTACTTTAGGTACTCATTCTGTTACAGGTGCTTTGTTGGGTGAGCGGGAAATCCACCTCACCGACGTTGACGGTTTCCCGATTAACGTCCCACCCAGCAAATATATGTTATTTACCCTGCACCGCGATATGCCAGGGATCATCGGCAAACTTGGTTCCCTACTCGGCAGTTTTAATGTGAATATTGCCAGTATGCAAGTAGGTCGTAAAATCGTCCGTGGTGATGCCGTCATGGCTCTGAGTATAGATGACCCTTTACCAGAGGGCATTTTGGATGAGATTATTAAAGTCCCTGGTATCCGGGACGCATATACAGTAACACTATGAGTGCTGAGTGCTGAGTAACGAGTGCTGAGTCAAGAAAAGTTAGGAGTGAATAGTTAGGAGTTAAAAGTTAAAAACTCCTAACTCCTAACTCCTAACTCCTAACTCCCTCAAACTCAGCACTCAGCACTCACCACTCAGCACTCAAAAATGGCAAACACCTGGTGGGAACTGAATATTTTATGTGAGCCAGACCTAGAAGAATCGATCTTTTGGCGACTGGAAGATTTTGGCTGTCGTGGTACAGCTAGTGAAAATAAAGGAAATTCATCTTTAGTCAGGGCTTATTTGCCGACAATTCAAACACAGCTACTAGATTTGGCAGCCCTGTCGCTATGGCTGCGTCAAGATGCACTCTGTGTAGGAGTTTCATCTCCTTCCTTGCAATGGCAGTTAATTGATGAGGAAGATTGGGCGACTAGCTGGAAACAATATTGGCATCCGCAAGAAATAGGCGATCGCTTCCTAATCAACCCCGCTTGGCTACCATTACCAGAAACAACGGAACGGTTAGTAATTCGCCTCGATCCTGGTGTAGCATTTGGTACAGGCAACCATGCGACTACTCAGCTATGTTTGGAATCCCTGGAAATGCGGTTAAGTGGAGTTTCGCAGTCGTTTGTGGGTAATAGTGGCAAACATGAACATCTAGTAATTGCGGATATTGGCTGTGGTTCTGGTATCCTTTCCATTGGGGCGCTGCTACTGGGTGCAGAGAAAGTCTATGCAGTGGATACTGACCCTTTGGCGGTGCAATCAACTACCAGTAATGGTGCGCTGAATGATATTAGCCCAGAACATTTACTACCTGCACAGGGAAGTGTAGACGTTTTGAAAAAACTAATTGAAAGCCCAGTGGATGGTATTGTCTGCAATATTTTGGCTCATGTAATTATTGAATTGATTCCAGAAATGAGTGCGATCGCTAAACCTGAAACTTGGGCAATCTTCAGTGGAATTTTACTAGAACAATCTAAAGCTGTTGCTGACGCTTTAGAAGAAAATGGTTGGGTTGTCGCTACCCTGTGGAAACGCAAAGAATGGTGTTGTTTAAATGTACGGCGTTCTTAATTCGGTAGAAATTATCGCCATCCTAAATCATTTGTAAACAATTAGATCCCCAACTTCTTAAATAAGCCGGGGATCTTTAAGTAAGTGACATAATGTATAGATTACCCACTATTGACTTTTGAAACTAGCGATGAAAGAACGGCTACAAATCCACAAAAAAGCTGACTCATCCGCTGATTCGTCAGACCAAAGTCAGTTGCAATCGCATTTATTAACTACCCACTCTCAACTTGGCTCCAAGAAGTCTATAGTACAGGCAAAGGTAGAAAATCAGAAATTTCAACAATATCAGTTTGAGGCAACGAAACTCCAAATACAAGCCAAGCATGGCACTATCACGCCAGAGGGACAAGAGCGACTCACTGTCTTGCAAACAAAGATGAATGAGTCTTTGCAGCAAGGCAAGGAACACTCTTCGCAGTTTGGTCATAACCTGAGCAAAATGGCGATAAAACGTGCTGATAGTCTGTCAATAGGAGAAATACAGCCAAAACTGACTATTGGTCAATCAGGAGATCGATATGAGCAAGAGGCGGATAGTGTCGCTACTTCTGTAGTCAACCAAATTAATCGATCTCCTTTGCAAAACCAGGACGCACAGCAGACGATACCAGCTAATAAGAACGAACAAGCAAAGTCGGAAGAAATATTAGCAGCAAATAACTCAGCAGATAAAAAACAAAAATTTTTACAAGAATATTCACTAGCCAAAACACTAGTCAATGGCATAGATGACACATTGCCACAAGATAAAATACTAGAACAACTTTTCAAAAACTTTGGAAATATCCAATTTCAATACACAATGGTGAGCAAGAGTCCAGAAACTCTACTAAAAGGCTCTCCAGAAGGAGATTGTCAAACATTAGCCCGTGCTTTTAAAAAAGTTGCAGAAGAATATTTTGGCATTGAAAAAATCACAATTGAAAGTATCGCTAAACCTTTTTTGAGTGAAGCTGGAGCTACCCCATACCAAGGTAAAAAACCCAATTGTGATGACGGAAAACGATGGTTTTTCCAAAACCATTATTGGGCTAGCTGGAATGGGAAAATCTATGATGTTTTATTCCTCAGCAATAAACGAACCGAAGCTGATATGGCAAAACAGGTGCAACCACTCACATCAATGTTGATGCCTGAACAAGAATACTATCAAACAGAAAAAGGGAAAATTGTATATCCAATTGTTAATAAGTATTCTACTGTAGAGGTTACGATTTTTGAGAAACTGAAAAACTTTGTTAATAATCTCGGTCGCTTTTTCTCTAACAGTATGAGTGCGATAATCAATAAAATTCGGTCTTTATTTGCCCAAAGTGGAAACAACACCAGTGGTTTGGATTCTCTCATGAGAGAACTTGAACATGATAAAAATAATACTGCGATCGCAAACAACCAAACTCAATAATCTTACTAACTTAGCTTTCACCACTGCCCGGAATTATCTTCTTGTTGCAACCCAATTAACTGTCGCCGCTTCCAAGCATAGTGAAGAATATTAATCCCTAATTCCTGAGCTGTACGAATAGTTAATCTGGGTAAACTCAAATCTCTATCCAGTCCCCAAGCCGTTGCTAAATCACCAATTACTAAAATAATTCCTCCACCGATTAACAGTTTAATCTGTTGTTGATTAACCATTGGCAAGGCGGCAAATAAGAAAGGTTTTGTCCTTAAAGGATGACTCCGTTGCAATTCTTCTAAAGGTCTTAAAGGACTCTCTAACTGTTGTGCCAAGGCTTGAGTACTTTCAATCAAAGCATTACCATTTGTTGGTGCATCAACTAGAAGCACACCACCTAAATTTAAGTAATTTTTTAGAGATTCAAATTCGAGACTATTTAAAGATATAGCCTGTCCACCTGTTAGATAAAGTATGTCATAGTCTTGGATATTTTCTCCTAAAGAAACCTGACCTGGTTCATCAGCCCCGCGCAAACTTGGGTATAAAGGTTCTACTGCTTGTAACAAGTACGAAAGGCTGAAAAAATTACGCGCACATTCAGGATCGCTATGAGTTGCCTGCGCCATACATACAAGCGCTTGAGGACGCATTTGTGCCTGACGACGATAACGCAAATCAATATTATTATATCCAGGGAAAAAAGCATCCGCAGGTTGGGTAATGTCAGTATGTCCTGGTTGTAGGAGTATTCGACATATTTCTATTTCTGAACTAGCTGGTGTAGAGTTTATTTGGTCAATTCGATAAGTTTCTTGAACAACATCTTTTTGCTGTCCGCGCCGCAATTCATCAGGGTCTACATAGCTAACTACTAAGTAGATCATGAGTGGTTCAGAACTTACTACTTCTAGATCGATGGGAAAATCATAAGAAGTTGGTACAACAATTAGATTACCTGCTAAATCAATTGCAATACCAGGTTGAATTTGTACCCAACGTCCATCTCGATATCTAGCTTCAACTTGGCTTGGAGCGGTCACATCTCGCACGCCTAAACCACAGACAATTCCTGGTTGATTTAAACTTTGATATTGAGCATTTTGCCGATTACGGTGGTAATTATGGGCTGTGCGCCAGCGTTCCGCATTGATTAGTAAGCCATCTGCGGCTTGCAGGCGTTCTAAGGATTTAATTGGTGGAGGTGGGAAAGGATGGGACATAGCAATTTTGGATTTTAGATTTTGGATTAAATTTTACTTAATTACGAATTATTTAATTAGATGGATTTTCGATAGATAATTCGTATGTGCAAAAAGCAGGTTTTTCTTGTTCTATGATTCTTTCAATAAGTTGCTCGTTGATGATGCCACTAGAAATATTTGAACGCAAACGCACTATAAAATGATATGGTTGTCCACCGGCTAAAACTGCATTTCCTAGTTGTGCATCTCCGATAATAAAACTTGGCCCAAAAGGTTCTGTAATACTAATATGTTTATCAGCTTCATTGGATAAATGTTCGTCTAGCGGTAAACCAGTATAAAGATGTAAATAAAGACGCAATCCTTTACGAGTTCCCCGCCAACGATAAAGTTCTACGGCTCGGCGAATTAAACGCCGTTGTTGCTGGAGATCCCAAACAAAATCTACTTGCCAAGCAACCCAATGAGCCATAAAGGGTAGTAGTGCTTGCGGTGCTGTCAAGGGATCGAGGTTTGCCCACATGACGTTGTAACTATCAACTATTGGTTGAAAAGCTTGCTCAAATATTTTCATGAAGCGACCAATAAAGTCTACTTCCCGATACAAAATGGGCAAGAATTCCATGTAGGCAGTGTAGGGACGGATGTATAAATCGAAATACTCGCTTCTCTCGATTTGTTCGTTGTCCGTGCCTGGGTCTATATGTAGGGTAACTAGGCTGCGAAAATTAAGTGTTAATTTGTCTTTTTTTCCAGGGGAAATTGCCTCTTGATCTTCAAAAAATGTGTCGGGAATTGAGAAGTAGAGAACAGCATTCATTTGTCCACGAGGCGGTATTTCACTACCTTCTGTGCCAATTTGACACCACTGGGATGGAAAGTTCCCTTCAACGCTTAAGCTTACTTGCAAAGGACGCTGTTCTAAGTTTTGCACTTGCACAATCATCTCGCTGGGATGTCCAGGATGCAAGAGTAAACTACGTCCAGCCACATCCATATCTGCATTTGCAAATGCTAAACCTGCCACAGGTAAAGCTTCGGGAATTTGCATTGGCGTTAATTGAATGCGTACAGCTGGACTAGAGGGACTTTGAACCATAGGATTGGGGATTGGGGATGGGAGCAGGGGAGCAGGGGAGCAGGGGAGGATAGATAATTAATGACAAATGACAAATCAGCGATTAATGATTTGGATATCATGATTTGAACGCAGATTTGTATCAGCCCAAGAACATATCAAACCTTCCGATCCCGGATCGATCAATTGTTCTGGTGATGGTTGTCGTCGCCAATTTTCTCCTTGCTTGCGGATGGGAAATAGCAAGACGGGGCCTAAATGACGCACGCCTGGGGTTTGTTGCAGTAATGCGACAATATCTGATGTATAAACTGGTCGCCCAAATGGCCAACCTTTGCCGTCGATTCCTCCAGTTAAGGGATTTAAATATTTATACAGCGATCGCCTCAAATTCCGACGAATTTCTTCGCTAGCAAAAGGATTGTTGTATGCTGGCTCTAGAGCAACTTCTGTCTGTACCGAAACACCTACGTAATTCGGCTCTTGTAACTCTACTTGTACCCCTAATAACCGTCTTTCATCTAAATAACTCAAAATTTGCTCTTGCAGGGCATTACTGAGAGCAAAATCTTCTGGTGTCATGCCATTGCCTTGGGTGATCGCATCTGTGTTTGCATAAGGCACTACCAATAAACTAACTATACCAGCTTGTCTACGAGAATTTGCTGCCAAACACCGGACGCGAGCGATCGCACCAGCACCCGCCTGTTGAGTTAAAACTTCAAAATCTTCAGCAGTGACGGCGCGATCGCGTGTGCGAAGGATGCGGGGAGCCTTCATTACAGCTTGTTCCAGTGACTCAGCATCCGCCCCATTGATTGCTGGTACACGATTGACCACACTAGTAATATATGGATATGCAGACTTCAAAAACTGAATTGCTCCAGCTTGAACATTACCTTCTCTACCACCGCCTGTACGATAACTAATCATCCTAATCTCTGCACCACGGGGAGGAATCGCCCCATATTGGTGTTCCGACTGGTTATTTTCCAGAACTTGTACAGATGTGTCATCCAGTGATGGTTGCTGGATTCGCGATCTTACCTGGGTATGCTGTTTAAGTTGGCTCGGTTCTCGAATCAGCGGCCCAAACTGGATTGTACCAGTGATGGAATCGATGGTGTAATGAAAGTTATGCGGCCCAGAATCAGCAAAATCTCTCACCTCAGTCCACTTTTGAGGCAAACCACCAGCGGGAGTAACTAAAATATACTCATTTTCTCGGCGTTCTAAAATTGGTGATGTTTGTAACTGGAAACTTTGACCAGGTGTACCATCACTAATTCCCAATCGCTCATCTTGAATCAGCGTACTATGGCTAGCCCTAACAGTACCGCCAATTGACCGCACTGCTAAACCAATAATTCGTGGTGGACGATTGTAACCAGATTCATTCGCTTCTGTAGAAACAAAGCTACAGCGTAACCAGCGACCTCGGTAAGAGGTAAAATTAGCCACAGGCCAAATTTGAGGTAAATGCAGACGTACCTCTGCACCTTGAGAGGGGTTTTCACCCTCTTGGGCGATTTCATAAAAACTGAAGCCGCGAGTTTTATCATCTGATTCTTGCAATAAAACTGATTGCCAATTTTCCCCATCCCAAGCTTCCCATCTCCGGGGTGGTTGATTGGGGTTAATTCCAGCAGGGGTAGCCGCAGCCCCTTGGAAAATAATTTCTAAAACATTAGCGTCTAAAGGATCGTCAGAATTTATTGCTAAATAAAAGCAGTTACCAGGCTGGGGTTCCTCTTCAAAAATCGGTTGTTCATTACCTGTCCAGTAACCGTTAGATTGACGAGTCCAGGAAGTTGTGACTCTTTCACGCAGAGATTGGGGAATATCTTCGGTAGTTTGGGCAGTTAAGAAATGTTGGATGCGGGGTTTGCCGATAATTAGAGGAGAATCTGTGCTGAAGGTAATCGCTTCTGTGGTTTCAGTGCGGATAGTTGAGGCTTCTAATCCTGCGGGAATCGTGTAGGCTTCAGGGAGTGCAGTGCTTAAATAAAAAGTTAATTCCGTGCGGGCTGGGGCGGGAGGCTGGAGACGAATACCTAGTAATTCTAAAAAAGCAACATAATTTTTTCGGGGTACTTGGTTGAATCTGAGCAACATCTGGTCAGTTAACCAAGCAAATAACTCAATGAGCGTAATTCCAGGGTCGCTGAGGTTGTGGTCAGTCCATTCTGGACAGTAGCGAGGAATACGCATGATACATTCTTGCACCAAATCATCAAAGGCGCGATCGTCTAAGTTGGAAGAAGGTAATTTCGGTAAAAAATCAAAGTTCACGATTCCTCCCCAGCTGACACCAAATAATAAGGATAAACAAAACTATAAATATCGGGGCCGTCTTTAAGTCGATAATTGATGATGATGTCTACTCTGCCACGCACTGGGTCGGGATCGGTAACAACTTCATCGATAGTAATGCGTGGTTCCCAAACTTCTAAAGCTTCCAAGACATAAAGGCGGATTCGCAGTAGGGTATCGCTATTTAAAGGTGCAAACGCCAGTTCCGACAAGCGCGAACCAAAGGTAGGTCGATAAACCCGCTCACCTACTCCCGTGCGGAGGATAATCCAAATAGATTCTTTAACTTTTTGATCTTCACGGCTAAGTTGTATCCCACCTTGCACACTTAAATGCAGTGGATAAGCCCAACCTGTTCCCAAATAGGCTCGTTGACGACCGTAAACCATATCTGGCACTTAGACAGCTGTTACATGGATATCTTCAAAGATATCGGCACAGAAGGTTTAAGCCTATTCGCCAAAGGTCGAGATAATTACCGATTCGTAATTCGTAATTTAAGACTGATTGCCTTCCCCTTTGAATTAAGTTTCGTCCGCTATATCCAAAATCTGATTGTACAAGGCTGAAGATACTCTAAACTCTGATGTGGCAATTAGTGCATCCATCAACGGTTTTACAGCAACAATCAATTTTTTCTGCTTTGCCTCAACCAATATGCCTAGCAATCCAGTAATCTTGACTCCTAAGCGATTAGCTTCCGCTCTGCCACGACGCTCATCAATCAATAGCAAATCTGCATCAAGCTCTAGAGCAAGAGCGATCGCCTCAGACTCTCCAGGATCTAGCGTCACTTCATTTTGAAGACGCTCAACAACCTCGCGGTTAATGACTTGTCTAACCTCTAACCAGGAAGCCGTTTGAACTTCGATGGTTCCCGGAACAGGGGGATCGATATCTGCGAGTTCACGATATACCGCTTCAGGAATCGTGACTTGATTGTAGAGTTGAGGTAGCAGTTTTAAGTGGTTGATTGCTGCCAGACTTGTGATTGCCGATGTATCGCTAATGACGATCACAACCGCCCTAAATCTCGTAAGTTCTTCAAATCCAGTTCAAAATCCTCAACATCATAAGAGTAAAGCGGAATATTTTGTTGCTTGAGAAGATGACGAAAAGCATTAAGGGGCATATCTGCTAATTTGCTGGCATAGCCCAACGTTAGATGGCCTGTTTGGAACAGGTACAATGCGATTTCTTGCCGAAACTCGCTTGGTGTAAGCTTAGATGCTTGCAGGATTTCGTCTGAAATGACAATACTCATAGCAGGACTACCTTACTGACTATACTTTCAGAGTAACCCAAAAACCTTTAAACAATGTCTGTGTATTACTCCCACCAAAAATTTCGCAGCACAACGCATGAATGACGGGGATTTTAGGCATTACGACTCTAACATCTTCACTCAGCCGCCAATCAAAACAGTGGGATTACCTTTGATAATTTTATTCGGCGGCCCTAATGCTTCTAAAACAGTGTCGCCCATCCGAGAGGCAGGCAGATTGTTAATCAGCACTGTCTGACTACCGTCAATCACAACTCCAGGGCCGTGAGGAGGGACGGGCAAGGGTGTGGCGCAATTATGAATATCAGCACCAGCAGCAGCAGCAGCGATCGCACTACCCATAGTAGCTGATGCTGTTGCCTTTGTAGTTTGTTCAGCAGCTAAGGCAGCAGGTGCCCCTGGTGTACCAGCCGCCGCAAGGGTAGCAGCCTCAGCCGCTTGGATAGCTGCATCAGAAGTGGTTTTGGCAGACTGCAAACCTGGTACTGCGGCAGCAAGCACACCTCGCCACGCAGGTAAAGACCCAATCAACACATTGGGACTACCCGGCCCTCCTGTTAAGACTGGGGGTAAGGGATGCGCTACATTGTCAGTAATTCTTGCTGCTGGTCTACCCACGACAACCTCCTATTGTGTTAATTACGAATTACGAATTACGAATTACGAATTAATTAAGTCGAATCAACGCACCTTTGACTGTAATCGTACCGTTAGCTGAAATATCGATATTTCCGGCAGCATCTAATGACATATTACCTGTTGATTTCACTGAAACAGATTTAGCCATATCGTCCATTTTGATTCTATGACCGCCTTTGGTTTCAATCTCTATACACCTTTGACTGTCATTGAGATATATTTTGTGACCGTATTCAGTTTCTACACGAATACCTTTTTTGCTAGTTCCTTTATCTTCTTCAATAAACTGTAGAGTATGACCTACACGAGTTTTAATGGTGCGTAATCTTACACCACTTGTAACTGAATCCCTTACCTTTTCTGGTGGTGCATCCTTGCCATTCCATACTCCGCCAATAACGTAGGGACGGTGGATATCGCCATGCTCAAAACCTACTAAAACTTCATCGTTTACCTCTGGTAAACAGTCAAAACCTCTATTTTGACCTGCTCCCACAGCTACAACTCTCGCCCAGTCACTTGTATGTTCTTCTGTGAGAGTGGGAAACTTAACCTTCACCCTACCCCATGCCTCTGGGTCTTTGTTATCAGTCACAATTCCCACTAATAAAGTTTCAGATGGCTGGAGACGTTTTTCTGGAGATAGAGTTGTGAATAAGCTACCAGAACGTAGTCCCCGCACGCTGAAATAAGTTTCATAAACGCGTTGACTGAAGAAATGGCGGGTTTCTGTAACATAATACTTACCACTATAGCGATCGCCCATACCCTGAAGATTAATAACCCGTCCCGGTCGAATCTCAGGATTCCCTTCTGCTTTGGCATCTGCATAAACAAATTCTCCTCCTAGTTCATCACACAAAGCCTGAGCCATCGTATCTGCTTGTTTTTTACTGGCAACAGGTTTATCTACAACAATCATTTTGGGAGATTTAAGATTAGAAAATGCATTACTAGTACTACTTCCTAGCTGATTACCTGTCTCGGTTATTTGCTTTTCTTTCTTGGCTGTTCCACTAATCAATTTTTTCTGGGTATAGTCCCAGGCGCGTACTTCTACAGAACTTATCTGTTCAGCACTAGTAACGCGAGTACTAAATTTATTAATATCAACTAGCCATTTTAGTGATAAAGCTAACTGAGTTTTTGGTTTGCAAAAATTTAGCTTTTTCTCTGTAATAAATAACTCAAAACCAATGCGAGCAGCCCTTTCTCGCAAAAATTCCATATTAGTTTGATTTTCTTGGAAGACATACTTATGAACTTCACCAGTTGCCTCTATATTGCCAGGCTTTATGCCTACTTCTTTAACTATTTGCTTGACTATATCGCTATCAGTTTTATTTAAAAAAGAGCGATTATAACGACCTCTGTGCAGACGATGAGAAATATCATAACCGCGAACAATGATATCAGCTTCAGATTTTTCATTGAAGTGAACTTCCATCGCTGTAATTTCGCCTTCAATAAGGAATTCTCCTACCTCCTCTTGAAAATTATTATCTAGAGTCGTACTAGAAGTAAAACCCAATTTAACTTTTTTCCCAATTTTAAATAAAGGGTCATGTCGCCAAGCTTTGTTTTCTGGTCGGTCAGATGCGGGAATATAGCTATTATGTATGACTAACGTAAACATTGCTGGTAAATGAAGGCTTTCTTCGATTGTGATTTGCAACACATCCTTCATTAATTCAGGAGAAGCCTGTTTTCCATCTATCTGTATTTTAGGTTCGCTTAAATAAAGGCTTTTTTTAGGAGGCATAATTATTACTTTATAACTTATGAAATGTTCAAAGCAGCCTTTAATGATAAAGTAAATACTCATTTAGGACTTACTTACACATTGACCATTATGTGAAGAGCCAGCTTGTTAAACTAAAAGTCTTACCTTGCCTCGTTTCCAGGCTGTGCCTGGGAATGCGCTCAAGTAGGCAGAGCCTACTTGTTTGACGGGAGCCAGAGCCTTCCATAAGAGCATTACAAGGCAGAGCCTTGTAACGAGAGGTAATCCACAGTTGGCTGTCTTTGTCAATGGGCAAGTTCTATAATTTATCACTTTACTTATTTTGTCTTACTCAGTGTTTGTCCTTTTTGATCTCCCGCACGAGCATCGCCTTTAGAAGCAGATTCCCGTCCTCCAGGAAGGTTATTCTTATCTACTTCTTGCAAGGCTATATCTACTAGTGCCCTTACTGGTGTACCATCACTTAAAAACATATTTAAAGTGTAGGTTAAACTCGTAACTACACAATAAAAATACTCGTTTCCCCATGTAAATATATAAACAGGTGGTCGTTTATCAGTTGCTTTGCTGATAGTTTCTACACCTTTCTTAATTTTATCTATATATTTTGTCATCACCGACTCTTTTGTTTCATAAGTATCATAAAGTAACTGTTTAAGCGTGAATTTGTAAGGTTCAACGCCAGAAAAGTTGACTTTTGGAAGTAGAGTAGTTCCTCTATTACCATCCTTACTTTCCCACTTAACAGTCCGAGCGAAAGTAATATCTGTAGGATTAAACATTAATTCAATATCTGGCGCTTCACCGTTATAAGCTACAAGTTTAGCTTTCTCAAGCTGCGGTTGACGTTTTTGAATAACAATAATTGCTGGACTTGCCATTTGAGTATTTCTCCAAAAATTAATTCTTGAATACAAATTTACCAAGGTAATCTACCAGAGGAACCACCATGACGTTCTCGCTCAATTTCTATCCGTTGTCGTAATCTGCTATAAACTTCACGAGCTAGAGCTTCAAGATCGGCTGTATTATCTTTATCATCTTCTTGAGAAAATGAGGATGCGCTCTCTATAGTCTCAGTTACTGGTGCTATTTCTCTAGATATGTCGCGTGGAGTGACTTCTCCACCATCAGCAAAGCCTCTAGGTGAAGGAAGATGTTTAGCAAAAACTTGTGGTGATTCTGAAGCATGAGAAAATTCATAATTTTGGCTATTAGATTCTCCATCATTAAAATTAAAGCTAGTGAATCCATCATCATTTCCATTTAGTAAATCTTCCACACTTGACCATTGAGAAGGTGTATTTGACCATTGGTAAGATGTATTAGTGCTAGAATTTGTTTTTCGGAAAATCAGGGGAGGCGATGAGTATTTAGGTGAGGACTCACCTACATCAATTGTTTCATTGTGAAGGGTATGAATCTCTGGAGAATTGAGAATAGAAAGTTTCTGTTTACTAATATTTAACCCCAAGGAAGAAGGAATTAAAGAATTGGATATCTCAGGTGAATCAGTCTCAGCACTTTTTAGCTGTAATGAAGTGTCTGGAAAAGAATCGACTTTAGTCGGAGTCTCTATTGTTTCTTCTGGTTCTGTAGGATTGGGTGCCTGTAAACTTGGAAGGATAATATCCTGCGGGATTCCACCCGTGTTGATGTGATGTAGTAGGGGTAGATTCTTCTGTGCATCCCTGGTATTAATGACAAACTCCCCAGGCGTCAGCATTGCAGGTACAGTATCGGAAGATGCTATCTGCTGACGATTTTCAACGCGGGAATCTGTTACGTGGCCACCAGTAGCATAACCTTTAGGCGCTGGCAAATTTTCTGCGATCGCATTTTTCTCAACTTGAGGTAATGTGTTTACCTCCTTTTGTGGGGAGGTTGGATTATCTAAGGTATCAACAAAGGTTAATATTTCAGGATTTGTTACCGCAGAGGTAAATTCTGATTCTACTATTTGTTCATTGTCAATAATTTCCCTGAAAATACTCGCAGTTTCACCAATCTCAGGCGATATAGCGTTAATTGTTGGTGTTTCAACAATTTCAGGCGATATAGCGGTAATTATTGGTGTTTCAACATTTTCAGTTGATGTAGACGTAAGCGGTGCGCTCGCAGTTTCACCAATCTCAGGCGATATAGCGCTAACTACTGGCGTTT
>NZ_JAVRCI010000104.1:0-20898 GCF_034530835.1 Nostoc sp. DedQUE12b
CCCAGATTTCCCAATGCCGATGCTGCACCGGAACGAACATTTGAGTCAACAGATTTATCCTTGAGGAAGTCGAGGATGTCTTTGACGTAAGGTTTGGCAGCCTCCCCCAGATTTCCCAATGCCGATGCTGCACTGGAACGAATATCAGCGTCAACGGTTTTATCTTTGAGGATTTTGGCAGCTTTCTGAGCAATATCCTCTGGTTTTTGAAACACCAATTTTAAATTTTTTAGATCATATTCATTGAATTTATCAAAAGCGAGTTTTTTTACTCCGTCATATCCATCATCAAGGGCAGCAACGATACCGTTAATCTGCCACGCTTCCGGCTTCGGCTTAGGCGCTTCTTTCGCGCTTACCCAAGGCAGGGCGAGGAGGAGAGTCAACAGCAGGGTAAAAGGAAAAAGGAAAAAGAGCGACGATCGCTTTTTAATTATGTGCAGATACATTTGTATAATTCGTAATTTGTAATTCGTAATTCGTAATTTCTTTTGTAGGGAAAGAGAAAGGAGTTAGGTTTTTTACTAGTAAATCAGGAACCGCTACAGTTATCTTTTTACCGTCTGATAACTCAACCTAGCTAAAAATGGAATATTACTGTAATTATTACAGTTACAGGAATTTAAAAAGATACGCCCAAAGTATAATAATGAGCTTCCTTGAGCGATGGTGCGACGCCGAATAGCCGGCACTTCTCTACGAGACGCTGCGCCAATGACAAGCTACTTCGGCTGCGCTCAGTACAAGTCAGTGACCATCGTAGACATCGCCTACTCAAACCACTGCACGAGATAATAACAACACCTGTTCAATTGTTAGCGATCGCTAATGTCTTTTGATAACCTCTGCAAACTACTATCCGAAAAACATCCTGCTACCTTTGCCAGTTGGGTATTAGGAACACCGCAAACTTCCGTCACAGTTCTCAAAACCGAATTGAGCATTGAACCAATTCGCGCTGATTATGTCACATTCTTACAACTACAAGGACGCATTCTCCATCTGGAATTTCAAACCAAACTAGAATCTACGCCACCCCTACCCTTGCGGATGCTAGATTACTGGGTACGCTTGTATCGTTTGTATCGTTTACCAATAACGCAAGTTGTCGTATTATTACTTCCCCCTGCACCAGGAACAGTAATTGAAACTGTCTTCTGTGTCGAAACTACCCGTCATGAATATCGCGTGATTCGCTTCTGGGAAGAAAATCCTGAACTATTCCTCAATGAGCCAGCTTTGTTACCCTTAGCACCACTGGCGGCAACCACGCAACCCCAAGCTTTGTTGCAACAAGTTGTGAGAAAAGTTAATCAACTTGAGCCAAGACAACGACCAGAAATTTCCGCGTATACCCAAATCTTAGCGGGGTTAAAATACAATCAAGACTTGATTCGACAATTATTTCGGGAGGGTATGATGCGCGAGTCAGTGATTTATCAAGAAATTCTTGCTGAAGGCGAACAACAAGGAGAACTAAGAGGACGAAAAGCAGAAGGACAATTGCTGATTCTCCGTCTGCTGACTCGACGGGTGGGAGAATTACCCCAAGAAGTGCTAGACCGGATTGAAACTCTCTCTTTAGAACAATTAGAAAATCTCGGTGAAGCATTGTTGGATTTTCAGGCGATCGCAGATCTACAAGCCTGGTTTAATACATTAGAGTAAGAACCAATAAATTATGATGCGCGAATCAGTGATTTATCAAGAAATTCTCGCTGAAGGCGAACAACGCGGACGGGAAGAAGGACGAAAAGCAGAAGGGCAATTGCTCATTCTCCGTCAACTTACTCGACGGGTGGGAGAATTACCCCAAGAGATGCTAGACCGAATTGAAACTCTCTCTTTAGAACAATTAGAAAATCTCGGTGAAGCATTGTTGGATTTTCAGGCGATGCCTACGGCGGTAAACTACGCAGATCTACAAGCCTGGTTTAATACATTAGAGTTCAATTAACTTGAAGCCCCAAGGTTTGAGAGCCGCTAAAGCTATTTCTTCACTTACACCTTCATAAGCCTCCCATTCCAACGGGTGTTCTTTGGGATGTCCGTCGCCGACATTACCTGCAACTTTAATTATTGGACAGTTGGCGATGCGATCGCGCTCTAACCCTTTTGGAACTACTAATTGGATTTTGTGCCCGATAAACTTCGCTGTACTATCATTAGCTACAGATTCGCGGATTAAACAAATATCACCAGCAGTCCCCCAAGTCGTTTGGTAAATGTGGAGGAAGGATATATAAGTTGCTGGTTTGATCGCTCTTTTTATAACGTGCATTATCTGTAATCCTTACACTATGAGTCAAAAATCATAAATCATATAAGTATTTTCTATCACGTTCGTAGGGAAGAATGTTCTTAACTCACATTTTCCACCTAGCCCAGGCGATTAAAAACCGCCTGGTGGAAGATGTAAAGCTCAAAAGACGATAATTGCCCACATACTAACTCCCAAAGCGATCGCTGCTAGGTGTTGCAGCATGAGCGATCGCACTGGTTGCTTGGCAATCTTTTGGGTTAATAACATAGTCATTAACACGGAGAAAATTAGCGTTGCACCTTGCAAAAAGGCAATCACAGCCGGGTGAGCAACTAATATTGGCAATTGTTCGCCACTCAAACCAAGAGTAGCAAAGGTAACAGGTAAAATTCGCCCGCCTTCGCCCAAGCCTAAACGCAGATAGTGAGCCAAGTTTCCCCCTAAAACTAATGGAAGATAGCTATATGCAAGCTCTACAAATTTTCGAGGCTTACGGTTAGCGTTGAACAGTTGGAGCAAGCCATAAGCCGCAAAGGTAAAAGCTGCTGGGATAATTAACACTAACAGCGATAATCCCAAGTGCTGCCAAAAATCAGTTAAATCTAGTTGCAGCCCTAACCAAGATTGCAATTCTGGCAAGCGATGTAGATATATACCACCCAAGAGCAAAAACAATAATGCTACTTCATAAGTACGGGGTACATGAGTTGTCCACAGTTCAATTCCAGGGGGACGCAAGTTGAACTCAACGGAACGATGGGGACAGGCTTTGAGGCAAGTCATGCACAGTACGCAATCTCGGTTATCTTCTAACTGCGCTGGGTGTGAGTATAAAGGACATCCATTGGTTTCTAGCCCTTCGCCTTTTTGCGGCCCACCTTTATAACACTGATACGTGGTGCAACTGGCAGAACATATCCCTTGCTGTGCCCGGAGTTCCGTCATTGAGAGTTTGGCAAACAAACCATTCATCCCGCCGATGGGACAGAGATAGCGACACCAAAACCGCCGCTCAAAAATAGCTGAGAAAATCATCGCCCCAGCAGTAATTAACAGCAGCAAACAAGCGCTGAGGTAAGCTGTATTTTCTAAATGCCAGAGTTCTTCCCATAAGAAAATTAGGGTAAATAAACCAAAGAGGAACCATCCGCCCCATTTCTCAGCTTGTTCTCTCGGCCAGCGCTTGAGTTTTCGAGGCCACAGCCATAAAGATAACTTTTGGGTAATTTCCCCGTAAATCATGAAGGGACAAACAGAACACCAGATACGTCCCAAAAAGGGAAAGAGAAATAAGAAGAAAGGCCACCACCAAGCCCAAAATAGATTTAATACGAAATTGCGATCGCGGGTTTGCGGCCCAATAAATAATATTGCAACAATAATCGCAAAAGCTGTTGCAGTAAAACCATAATTAATGCGATCGGGCCACCAGTCACTACGTAAAAACCGCCTTAAGGAAGGATAGGCATTTAACAGATTTACCCGAAATCGTTTTTTCTTAGTTTCGGCTGGCCAGAAAATTTCTTCTGTTAATTCATTTGCACCCTCAGCTTGGACAATCGCTCTTTCTACCAGATTTTTCAATTCTTTGAGGTTGCCAGGAAAATCATAAGACTGGAGGCGACGCAAAGCTTCTGGGGTAATATGCGGTTTAGAAACGCCTCTAGAGCGAGTGTAAAGACTGGTATAATATTCAACTTGTGTCTGAATATCAGCTTTCCGCACCCGTAGCGGTGGTACTTTTATAATGTGACCAATACAGCGTTCAATTGTCGGCTGAGTTTTTTCTGAAACAATGAGAATTCTGGCTTTACTGGGACGAGCTTCGGCTACTGGGTCTCCAGAACGACTGACGGGGGTATATGTACCAGTTTTGAGCAAATCCGTCACGGCAGGTAATAATTCTTTGGGCAATTCTTGGATGTTGTTGAAAACTAGAGTACCTTCCCCCAACCATTCCAACAGTCCGGGTTTGCCGCCAGCGCGACCAAATAAATCTGCACCGCTAGTTTGGAGAATACCACAATTTACTTTAATAATTGGTTCTCGCCGTTTGGGAGAACCAAAGTGGATGAGAGCTGCTATGTTGTCTTTTTCTAACCCTGGTTCTCCGAAAATATCCACTGATTCGCGGTCAGCAGCTGCTTCTCGAATTTGCTCCCGCAACCGTACAGCATAGCGACTTGTACCGACAATTCCCCGTTGCGCTTTGGTGACTAAATATGGCCGCAAGGCAATAGAACGTTCTTGTTCATAGCCAAGTGCAGATGTTACCTGAGCTAATTCTTGAGCCAATTGACGCGAAAAAGCCTGAGCAATTTCGGGGTATTGAGTGACTAATTCCCGAAATTTAGCAGCAGGTACAACCCACAAGTGACATTCGGTTACTGTCGTAATTGTGAATGGAGTTAATTCTTCCAACAGCAATTCTTTGAGTTCAATCACTGCACCGGGGAGAAATCCACAAGCTAAAGCTGGGTTGCTTTGATTGGTGCTATTGCTTTCAAGTTGACCTTCTACAAGAATATAAAGAGCTTCTGGAGAATTGCCTTCACTAACTAAGTCAGTTTCGGCACTCACTACTTGTTCTTCAATTACTTGAGCGATCGCATTTAATACTTCAGGTGAGAGAATTCCTAAAGACGTGCGTTCTTGTAGCCATGTAACCGTTTCTGGAGATGTCATATTAAGTTCTCCCTGTAGGCTGCTGTATAACAAGAATTATCCCTGAAAGGGTATGTCATATCATGTCCGCTTGATTACTTACTAAACCCCAAGAACCCCACCCCGCCAAAGCTATGCTTTGTCTCCCCTCCCCGCAGGCGGGGAGGGGCTGGGGGTGGGGTGCAATGACTGTGGGTATCATAACTAATTACCCGGACTTGATATCAAAATATCTATATTCAGTTGTTGTGCATTAATACACAATGTGCAATAGACTTTTTGCATAAACTACAAAATTTGAACCCCACCCCGTCAAAGCTACGCTTTGTCTTCCCTCCCCAAGTTGGTTACGGTGTATACACAAGTCCTTCTCACCCCTCTAACTCCCCCAATTGGGCTACGGTATACACAAAAGTCTTCTAAAGCTGCCCCACATCCAATACTGCTCGCTTTGTGCATTTTCAACTCGGCATTGGGTTTGGGGAAAAGGTTAAAGGGTAAAGGTTAAAGGTTTTTTCTTTCCCCTTCCCCTTTTCCCCTTAACCGACAAGTATTGGCCCCACATCTTGCTCTGCTATGTTAATGCATCGACCTGTTATGCCAATGCATCAACTTGTTATGCCAATACATCGACTTGTTATGCCAATACATCGACTTGTTATGCCAATGCATCGACCTGTTATGTTAATGCATCGACTTGTTATGCCAATACATCGACCTGTTATGCCAATGCATCGACTTGTTATGCCAATACATCGACTTGTTATGCCAATGCATCGACCTGCAAAGATTAGCCCACCCTAAGCTAGACTGCAACTCTAAAAAACTTGTGTGTACGCCGTAGCCGATGCTTTGGGGAGAGGATTAATACCATTTCACGAAATGCTTGATATAAATGGTTTGTCTCTAACTCTTTCCCCCTGCTCCTCGGTCACTGAGCGCAGCCTCTCGTAGAGAAGTGCTGCTAGCTATTTGTCTTTCTAGCGAACGATATCTCCCTTGCCCAAGTAGACTCTATTTAAGTTCACTAAACAACGAATGGGCAAACAAAGCGGCTTGAGTGCGATCGCGTAAACTCAACCGACTCAGAATATTAGTAACATAGTTCTTAACAGTGTTTTCTGAAAGAAACAGCGATTCAGCAATTTCCCGGTTATTGGCTCCACAAGCAATTAACCGCAATACATCTAATTCTCTGGGTGTAAGTTGCGCCAATTCTGGAGGGGGTTGCACAGACGGGGCAGGTGCGGCAATCGGCGTGAGTGCTTTCTCAAACAATCCCGGGCCGAGTAGGGTTTGTCCCTTGTAGACGGATAAAATTGCCAACATTAATTCATCTGGTTCGGTGTCTTTGAGCAAATAGCCCTTTGCACCCAGCCGCATCGCCTGGAAAACATACTCATCATCATCGAAGGTGGTGAGGACGAGAACCTTAATGTCAGGATATTGTTGAGCGATCGCTTTTGTGGTGGCAACTCCATCCATTACGGGCATTCGGATATCCATTAGCACAATATCAGGTTGCAGCGCGGCAATCTGTTCAAGTGCCCGTTGCCCATTTTCTGCCTCACCAATTACCTGCATCTCTGCATTCGACTCAAGCATACTCTTAAGTCCCTGGCGAATAAGATGCTGATCGTCAACTAATAAAATCTGAATCATAAGCTAAAACACCAACAGCTTTGAGAGTGGCAAAGAAACAGAAATACAGCAACCTGTTCCTAGTTGACTGTGGAGATTCAACTGGCCGCCTAATGCAACCGTCCGTTCTCGCATCCCTTGTAATCCAAACCCGGTTGTATTTTGAGTGGGGTTAAAACCTTTTCCATTATCTTCGATTGACAGATGAATCATTCCAGCGTGAGCCAGAAGTTTAACGGTGACAATCGTCGCCTCGGCGTGTTTGCAAATATTTGTCAGCGATTCTTGCACAATGCGGAATAAAGCCGTGTTTACTTCTGTCGGTAAAGTGTGCGGTACATCAATTTTACAGGACGGTTGAATACCTGTGGTTTGCTGAAAATCTGTCAGCAGCTTTTCAATGGCTGATTTGAGAGATTGCCCTTGCAAAGGATTTGAACGCAAAACCGAAAGCGATCGCCTAATTTCTAGCAACGCCTCAGCCCCCAATTCTTTTGCTTGTTTGAGAAATGTCAATGCTTTGTCATTATTAGATTGCCAAAACAACAGAGTGTTATTAATCTGTATGGTTTGGGCGGCGAGAGTGTGTCCTAACCCATCATGAATTTCGCGGGCAATTCGGTTGCGTTCCTGCAAGGTTGCCTGATCTTCAATCTGCAGGGCATACTGGCACAGTTGTTGATTAGCGATCGCTATACTTCGTTATATAACAAAGGCGCGATTAGTTTAGATCAAGCACAGCAATACCTTTCCAATAGCAAATCGGCTACAGCAACACTACAAGCAGATCGAGAAGCGATCGCTAATGCTGAAGCTGTTTAATCCTCCCACTTACAGCAAAGTTAACCCCGCCGATCAACCGATTCTTTACCTTTACCTCGATTCTACGACTCTGCCGCTTTCTCAGGTAGATAATTATGCCGAGACTTATTTGGCGCAAAAGCTATCTACAATCAATGGGGTAGCACAGGTAGCCCTCTACGGTTCCCAAAAGTATGCAGCTCGAATTCAACTCGATCCGCAACAATTGGCAGCGCGGCAAATTGGGCTAGATCGGGTGGCGACGGCGATTCAACAAGGTAACGTTAATTTGCCTACTGGCAGTCTTTCGGGAAATTACAAGAATTTTACAGTCCAAACTAACGGTCAACTTGAGGATGCGGCTGCTTATCGTCAGTTAATAGTATCTTATAAAGATGGAATGCCCATCTATCTCAATCAACTGGGTAGGATTGTTGACAGTGTAGAAAATGACAAAGTAGCAAGCTGGTATAACAATACTCGCGCCATTATTCTCACCATTCAAAGACAGCCTGGAACCAATACGGTACAGGTCGTAGACACGATTAAGAAATTGCTACCGAATTTGCGAGAACAGATTCCGGCATCCGTGGAAATTGGTATTCTCTATGATGCGTCTCAATCGATTCGAGATTCAGTAGATAATGTCAGATTTACGTTGATTCTGACGATCGCTCTAGTTATCTTAGTAATTTTCATCTTTTTACGGAACCTCTCGGCGACGGTGATTCCCAGTTTGGCATTACCCGTTTCCCTGATTGGTACTTTTGCGGTGATGTATTTGCTGCACTACTCACTAGATAACCTATCGTTGATGGCGTTAACCCTTTCAGTGGGTTTCGTCGTGGATGATGCGATCGTCATGCTAGAAAATATCGTCCGTCACATGGAAATGGGGGAACGTCCCCTAGAAGCGGCGTTGAAGGGGTCGAGAGAAATTGGTTTCACCATCCTATCGATGACACTTTCCTTAGTTGCAGTGTTCATCCCCATGTTGTTCATGAGTGAAGTGCTGGGACGATTATTTCATGAATTTGCTGTGACGATCGCAGTGGCAATTCTCGTCTCTGGTTTTGTATCTTTGACTTTGACTCCGATGTTGTGCAGCCGTTTTCTGCGTCCTGTAGATCGTGCTAATCAAAGTCGGTTATATCAAGCTTCCGAATATGTATTCGATCGCTTCCTCGCTCTCTACAATTGGAGTCTCAAAAAAGTCTTAAAATATCACCGCACCACAATGATTTTATCCGTCTTTCTATTGGTGGTGACAGTTGGGTTGTTGGTGGTAGTTCCCAAGGGCTTTATTCCTAGCGAAGATACCGGACAAATTACAGCCATTACCCAAGCAGCCGAGGATGCATCCTTTGATAATCTTGTCCAGCATCAACAGACAGTTGCTAACCTGATTCGTCAAGATCCGAATGTAGATGCAGTCAACTCCAATATCGGGGCGGGAGCGAGTGCTAGTGGCAGTGGGGCGGCAGTTGCAGCCAATTCTGGTAGTTTGTTTATTCGGTTAAAACCGCGATCGCAGCGCCAACTAGGGGCCGACGAAATCGTGCAAAATTTGCGAACCAAACTCGCCACTGTTCCAGGCATCCAAGTATTCTTACAAAATCCTCCAGCAATACCCATTGGCGCCGGGCAAAGCACAGGACTTTATCAGGTCGCACTTCAGAGTTCTGATGTCAAACCCTTGCAGGAATATGTTCCGCAACTTGTTCTCAAGATGAAGAACTTGCCAGAACTCCAGGATGTCAACAGCGATTTACAATTTGCTTCCCAAATTCAAATTGACATTGACCGCGATAAAGCCTCAACTTATGGGATTACCGCCGAGCAAATCGAAAATACCCTCAGAAGTGCCTACGGTTCCTATCAAGTGTCAACCATATATGCAGCGACCAATGAGTATCAGGTGATTTTGGAATTAGCACTGCAATATCAGCAAGATATTAATGCTCTGTTGACCTTATACATTAACTCCAGCACAGGAGTAGCAGTTCCTCTGAAGACATTCGCCAAACTATCTCAGGGAGTCAGCCCGTTAATGGTTAATCATAACGGTCGGATGAATGCTGCTACCATTTCCTTTAACCTCGCCCCTGGTGCGTCCTTGGGAAATGCAAACCAAAAAATTGCAGAACTGATCGATCAAGTGATTCCTAAGAGCATTAGCACCAGTTTTCAGGGCGCAAGCCAAGTATTTCAAAGTTCACTGCCGAGTTTGGGTTTACTGTTAGCGATCGCTATCTTAGTAATTTATCTGATTTTGGGTATTCTCTATGAGGATTTCATTCACCCAATTACAATTCTTTCCGGTTTGCCTTCAGCAGGTTTTGGGGCATTGTTAACGCTGATCATATTCCATGTTGAACTGAATGTTTACTCCTTCATCGGCATAATTCTCTTAGTGGGCATCGTTAAGAAAAACGGGATCATGATGGTGGATTTTGCAATTGAAGCCCAGCGAGAAGAATTGAAAAAACCGTCTGAGGCAATTTATCAAGCCTGTTTGGTGCGCTTTCGTCCAATTATGATGACGACGATGGCAGCATTAATGGGAACCTTGCCTATTGCGATCGGATTTGGGGCAGGTAATTGATTGACACGCTCCCAGGAACATCTCTAAGTCAGGCTACAGATGCTATAAAGCAAGCAGCCAGTGAGGTGCTACCCTCAACAATTACCCCCAGCTTTCAAGGTTCAGCCCAAACCTTCCAACAATCCTTCAATGATTTAGGCGTACTGTTGTTGGTGTCTATTTTAGTAATTTTTCTGATTCTCGGTATCCTCTATGAGGATTTCATTCACCCAATCACCATTCTTTCCGGTTTGCCTTCGGCGGGTTTTGGCGCATTATTGACGCTGCTGATTTTCCAGGTTGATTTAAATCTTTATTCTTTCATCGGCATCATTCTGCTAGTGGGTATCGTCAAGAAAAACGGCATTATGCTAGTAGATTTTGCAATTGTTGCGCAGCGAAAGGAAGGAAAAAATTCTTTTGATGCCATCTATACCGCTTGCTTGACTCGCTTCCGCCCGATTATGATGACGACGATGGCAGCTTTAATTGGGACATTGCCCATTGCTCTGGGGACAGGAGTAGGTTCAGAAGCGCGTCGTCCTTTGGGGATTGCGATCGTTGGTGGATTGGCGTTCTCTCAGATTCAGATATTAACTCTCTATCTGACTCCAGTGTTTTACATTTACATGGAGACATGGCGGAAAAAGCTTAGTATGCAGAGTAGGAAAGTTGAAAAAAAGCATCTGCCAGCAGTTAAAAGTTAATGATAGTTTTTGGTAAAATCGAGCAGGAGTAAAGCGATCGCTTAAAGTCAATTACCATCGCTCGGAAACTACTTGACAAGATTGGGTTAAAGCTGCTCTCTCAGCTAAAGGTTAGAGAATGCTGATAGATTTTACGTCACTGCAACATCAGTACTGTTTGCGCTAAATAAGACTTTTTATGACTAAATAATACAAAGCATTTAAAATTTACTTTCAAACACCTAACTATTGAGGTCTTTTTCATGCTGTGTTTATTGAAGAAACAGCTTAATTTAGATTCATGGTTAAACAACAGGTTTTGAACACGGCAAGCACACAACCAAACAGCTAAGGCTCTATTGAAGATAATAAATAATATTTATTTTCATCAAACTCTAAGCCGCTAAATTCCAGTAAATGTAACTTCAAATAGAAAGTTTACATCTGTGCAAACTACAACTTACCTGAATTTGACCAAATCACAATCAGCACTTAAAGGACAAAAAAATGGCACTTTTCAATCTTGGTACAGTAGGTAGTACCCCTGTTATCAGAGATAACTTTACTTTAACTACTACAGACCCCACAGATGTTTTTAAATTTCAAATCGCCAGTGGCAAAAACATTAACCTATCTCTGACAGATATTAGCGCTGGTGATGATGCCGACATCCGACTGTTTCGAGATGCTAACAATAACGGTGTATTGGACAGCTTCGACCGAAATGTTGGACTTGTTTCCAATCGTGGAAGCAACCAAGATGAGGCGATTAACTTTAAAACTAGCTCAGGTACTTTTTTTGCTGAAGTTTCTCGCTTTGCACCAAGTAGTTCAGGCAGTGTTAGTTACGATTTAGGTTTGTCTGCAACTGCACCATCTGGAACTTTTCCGATTTCAGCCAGTTTCAGTAACCTTCTACCTAAAGAATTTGTACTTGGTAATCTGTCAGCTGATGTTACCCGTACAGGTAATGTCAATAACCAGAACACTACTGATGTTTACAACTTCTCTTTAGGATTTTTTGAGGGTGTCAACATTAGATTGAACGGACTGAACGGTGATGCTGACATCCGGCTGATTCGGGACTCTAACAACAATCGCATCGTTGATGCTGGTGAGGAAGTTGCACGCTCTACTAGTGGAGGTACTGGGTCAGAGCTTATTTCCAACACTAACTTATCTGGTGACTACTTCTTGCAAGTCACTCAATTCTCTACCTCTAACTACACTGTGACTTTCGACCACTTCACTACCCCCCAAGCTTTAGTTTAGGTATCGGCAGTGGTGAATAGTACTTGAAAGTTTTGTACGGCAATGCTTTCAAGAGTATGCAAATGATGTAATATCATGTCCGCTTGATTACTTACTAAACCCCAAGAACCCCACCCCGCCAAAGCTACGCTTCGTCTCCCCTCCCCGCTCTTCGGGAGGGGCTGGAAGTGGGGTGCAATGACTGTGGGAATCATAACTAATTACCTGGACTTGATATAAGCGGCAAAGAATCATACTTGAACTTTGCCGCTTTTATTTCAGACTTTAGACAAAAAAATTACATCAGACTTAACTAAAGCGGACTGAGCAACGATGCTGATATCCAACTAATTTGATTTAATCGCAATCGAGGAAATTGACCGTTCTATTAAGAGCGGTATTACCTTAGATATTATTTCTAATATTAATAATGCTGGTAAATACTTTCTACAGGTCGAGTAATTCAAAGATAGCACCAACTACACTTTGACTTTTAACTAGTTCACCACCCCCTTTGCTTAAGTTTAGGCATCGGGAGTGGTGAGTAGTACTTGAAAGTATTGTACGGCAATCCTTTCAAGGGTATGCAAATGATGCAAGTTGCAGAAAGTTATACCTGAACTTTACCGCTTCATTGCATAATTATAGCTGCATCAATCAAATATTTCAACAAAATTGATGTTAAAGATTTTTTAAGCTTCCTTCGGGGAAGGGATTTAGGCACAGATGTATGTCTGTGGGGTTCTATCGTCGGTGATGAAGTGAAGTGTAGCAAGTGAGGAGTGAAAACTCATAAATTAGCGATCGCTTTAAGACTACCAGAAACATCCAGTTAATCATAAGAAGCCTTTGAGTTATCAGAGGCTTTTTTGTATCAATGACAACAAGGCTTGTAGTGCTACCATCGCCTTGATACAAGCTTTTGCCTACTTCTTCACACATCTCTTATTTCATCAAACTCACTCTCAATTACGCCAACGGTGAGTTATAAGACTTTTTATGACTAAATAATACAAAGCATTTGGAATTTACTTCCAAATACCTAACTATTGAAGTCTTTTTCATGCTGTGTTTATTGAAGAAACAGCTTAATTTAGATTCATGGTTAAACAACAGGTTTTGAACACGGCAAGCACAAAACCAAACAGCTAAGGCTCTATTGAAGATAATAAATTTTATTTATTTTCATCAAACTCTAAGCCACCAAATTCCAGTAAATGTAACTTCAAATAGAAAGTTTACATCTGTGCAAACCACAACTTACCTGAATTTGACCAAATCACAATCAGTACTTAAAGGACAAAAAAATGGCACTTTTCAATCTTGGTACAATAGGCACTACTCCTGTTGTTAGAAACAACTTCACTTTAACTACATCCGATCCTACTGATGTCTTTCAGTTTCGAATCGGCAGTACCAAAAACATCAATCTGACTGTGACAGATATCAGTGTTGGTGATCCCGAACTGTTACTTTTTCGAGACAATGGTAACGGGATTTTTGATGCTAATGACCAATCAGTTGATTTGTCCACTAGGTCTAGTAACAGAGATGAGTCTATCAATAATCAGGAAAATACAGGGACTTATTTTGCCCAAGTCATTCGCGGTGCTGCTAGTTCAGGAACTATAAGTTATGATTTTGCCGTGTCTGCGACTACACCCAACTCGACAAGCGATTTGAGCAATCTTCTGCCTAAAGAGGTTGAACTTGGCAACTTGTCAGCTGATATTAATCAATTTGGTTCTGTAGCCGACTTTGACACAGCAGATGTTTACCAATTCTCTCTAGGATCGTTTGAAGGTGTCAACATTACATTGAGTGGACTCACAAGTGATGCTGACATCAGACTGATTCAAGACTTTAACAACAATCGCATTGTTGATGCAAATGAGGTAGTTGCAAGCTCTACTAGGGGTGGTACTACGTCGGATGTAATCTCTAACATTACTTCATCTGGTAACTACTTCTTGCAGGTCAATCAATTTATTGGCAATACTAGCTTTAACTTGACTTTTGACCATTTCACTACTACCTTTGCTTAAGTTTAGGCATTAATGAGTGGTGGTAATTGAAAGCATTGCTATACAATGCTTTCAAGAGTATGCAAATGATGCAAGCGGTACAAATCCATACCTGAATACCGCTTGCATTTCTCAATTTATGTCTGTACGACTCAAATATTTGCACAAATATGAATAAAACATTACAACTAGGCGATGTCTACAACGGGCGTAGCGGCAGCGCCCTCTTACCGCCAGAAATTATTCCCTTTTTAGCAAGTTACAATCTAATCCCGCAATTGTTATCTCAGAGCATTATTGAATTAGCGATATCTACGACGGGCTACGCCAACGCACCAATTACCTGCACACCAGCCGAAACATCTCAAGCTCTACAGCAATTTTATCAGCATTGGGATTTAAACAGCGAAGAAAAAATCCAAGATTGGTGTTTGCGTTATGGTTTGACTCAAAAACAACTAGAACTTTTCGCCACCCGAAAGCTGAGAGTCGAAAAGTTCAAGCAAATAACTTGGGGACATCAACTAGAATCTTACTTCCTCAAATACAAAAGGCATTTTGATAAAGTCATTTATTCTTTAATTCGGACTGATAGCAGAGGAACTGCTAACGAGCTATTCTTCCGAATTACAGAAGGAGAACAATCATTTTCGGAACTAGCACGTGAATATTCTCAAGGGCCAGAAGCTGATACAAATGGCATCATCGGCCCAGTAGAGCTTGGTACGATCGCTCCCAATTTTGCTCAGTTACTTTGCACAAGTCAAGTACGTATAGTTCAACCACCCGTAGCCTTTGGAGACTCATGGATAATTATACGCGTGGAAAAGTTTATAACTGCCCAGTTGGACGATTTTATGCGCCAACGATTGCTGCAAGAGAATTTTGAAACTTGGTTTCAACAGCAACTAAGTCAACTATCACCAGAAGAAAAAGCCTGGATGGGAATCAACACCAAACCAGCACAGCCTCAAGAAGCGAAAGCTGCTTAAAAATTATTAAAATCGGGTGCAAGATGATGACAAATACAACTATTGATATTCAAGAATATATTGCCGATTTATTTCCTTTTAATTATTTGCCACCAAATGTTTTAGAAAATTTGCTCGACAAGGTGCAATTTTGTCGTTATCGCATCGGGCAGGTAATAGTAACCAGGGAAGCTATGCCCAATTGGATTAGCATTATATACCAAGGACAAGCACGTTTATTAACCTACAATTCCCAAGGACAAAATCCGGCGACACTGAAGTTACTCTCACCAGGAGAGGTTTTGGGTTGGGTAAGTCATGTACGGGGTATTGCTTGTGAAACTGCGATCGCTTCTACTGAAGTTATCGCTATTAATCTACCTATTGCTGGTTTTCTAACTTTACTCAAGCAGGAAGAGGCTTTTGTCCAAGCGTTGCAAAATGAAATTACTCTTTTAGAAGTATATGAACTACTTACCGAAGAACTCAGCCGTCGCGCAGATGGTAGCAGAAATTTAGTTAAGCTTGCCCAAGCTGCAACTGAAGTTGCGATTATCCAAACAATTCCTGCACGCAAAGCTTTCCGCCAGCAGTTAGATTCAGAATTTTTGTGGTTAGTCAGCAGTAATTTTGATGCTGAGTTCCCTGTTGGGAGTCGCTTAGAGTTGGATGAACTCAACCCCAAGCTGAAATTTAATACAAATATGCGTTTGGTGGGATTGCCCAAATCAATATTTAGAGAAAATCTCGCTTCTCCTACACCAAAAACACTCTTACCCGCAGAGATTCCCTACGCCTCAGAAATTACTGTCACAGAAGCACCAGCAACTAAGGGGAAACAAAAGAAGTTTCCTTATATCAAGGGTAGAGGGCCGCTGGATGCAACACTAGCTTGCTTCCAGATGTTGAGCCAATACTTTAACATTTCTTGGCGCAGAGATACATTGCAGCGAGTATTGACAAAGCAGCACGAACAGAAAGGCGTTATATCTCTGCAATTTTGCGCCGCCGCCGCTGAGTTGATGGGGTTGACAACACAGATGGTGAAAGTTCCCGCCGCCGCAGTCGGACGCTTGCAACTACCAGTAATGATTTCTTGGCAAGATAGTTTTGCAATTATTTACAAAAATAGCAATCAAGAGTTACTCATTGCCGTTCCAGAGATGGGACTACTGCGCTACAAACTTCGAGACTTTGCCGAAAATTGGGGGGCTGAAGGAGAAGTCCTGCTGCTACAAACCACCAAAAATACTCCCAAGGCGCGGTTTAGTTTGAGTTGGTTTGTACCCTCACTGCGGCGCTATCGCAAAGTATTAATTGAAGTACTCATTGCTTCTATTGTTATCCAACTGTTTGGGCTGGTAAATCCCCTCGCCACACAGGTGATTATTGATAAAGTATTGGTTGGCAATAGTCCTGATACCCTGGAAGTTTTTGGCATCTTTTTGCTAGTAGTAGCAGTCATCGAAGCAATACTCACCAGTATCCGCACTCATTTATTTACAGATACCACTAACCGAATTGACCTCGCCCTTGGTTCTGAGGTGATTAATCACCTGTTACGTCTGCCATTATCTTACTTTGAACGCCGTCCTGTAGGAGAATTGGCAACGCGAATTCACGAGTTGGAAAACATTCGCTCTTTCTTAACTGGTACAGCTTTAACTGTGGTGATGGATGCTGTATTTTCAGTAGTCTACATTGTAGTGATGGCGATTTACAGCCCGGTGTTGACCTTGGTAGCTTTGGCAACAGTACCGTTGTTTGGCTTGCTCAACTTGATGGTATCACCTGTGATGCGGCGACAATTGCAAGAAAAAGCAGAATGTAATGCCGAGACGCAATCTTATTTAGTGGAAGTGATGGGAGGAATGCAGACAGTCAAGGCGCAAAATTTAGAAATGCGATCGCGTTGGCAATGGCAAGAACGCTATGCTCGTTATATTAGCGCTGGTTTTAAAACAGTCTCTACCCAAACTACTGCCGGTTCTGTTAGCAGTTTTCTCAACAAGTTTTCCAGTATGTTAGTGCTGTGGGTGGGAGCTTTTCTCGTTCTCAATCAGCACCTAACTTTGGGACAACTCATCGCTTTCCGCATCCTGGCTGGTTATGTCACCAGTCCCTTGTTACGCCTAATGCAACTTTGGCAGAACTTCCAAGAAACCGCTCTATCTCTGCAACGCCTTGCTGATATTTTAGACACTCCCCAAGAAGTAGAAATCGGTAACTGTCAAAATATCCTGATGCCCAGTGTTCAAGGTAGCGTCCACTTTGAAAATCTCAGCTTCAGTTTCTCGGAACACGGGCCAATGCAACTATGCAATATTAACTTAGACTTTCCGGCTGGCTCTTTTGTGGGAATTGTTGGTCAAAGCGGTTCCGGTAAAAGCACTCTGCTAAAATTATTACCCAGACTTTATGAACCCAAGTCCGGCAAAATCTTGATTGATGGCTATGATATCAGCAAAGTAGAACTTTATTCTTTACGCCGTCAGATTGGTATGGTGTTACAAGATACCTTACTATTCGATGGCACCATCCGCGAAAACATTGCCTTGGGATATCCTGATGCTAGCGATGAAGAAATTATTACTGCTGCCAAGGTAGCTTATGCCCACGACTTTATTATGTCTTTGCCCAGTGGCTATAACACCCGTGTCGGCGAGAGAGGTTCAGGACTATCTGGAGGACAACGCCAACGAGTAGCGATCGCTCGTACTGTTCTACAAAACCCGCAATTACTGATTTTGGATGAAGCTACCAGCGCCTTAGATTACAATGCCGAAGCCCAAGTTTGCCGTAACTTGGCAACAGCTTTTCAAGATAAAACAGTGTTTTTCATTACTCACCGCCTCAGCACAATCCGCCATGCCGATGTCATTCTGATGATGGATCGAGGTGCTGTAGTAGAACAGGGTACTCATGAAGAATTGATGGCGCTCAAAGGTTATTACTACTGTCTGTATCAGCAACAAGAAGCGAAAGTGTAGTGCTGAGTGCTGAGTGCTGAGTGCTGAGTGCTGAGTTAGGAGGTAAAAGTTAGGAGTCAGGAGGAAATATTATTGCTTCAAGCTCAGAACTCGGAAGTTAAGCCTTTTTGCTTGAACGTTGAGCTTTTGAACTCGGAAGTTAAGCCTTTTTGCTTGAACGTTGAGCTTTTGAACTTGGAAGTTAAGCCTTTTTGCTTGAACGTTGAGCCTTTGAACTCGGAAGTTGCACCTTTTTGCTCGAACGTTGAGCCTCTGAACTCGGAAGTTGCACCTTTTTGCTCGAACGTTGAGCCTTTAAACTCGGAAGTTGCACCTTTTTGCTTGAACATTGAGCTTTTGAACTCAAAACTTGAACCTTTCCCCTTTCCCTTTCCCCATTCCCCATTTATTATGAATATTCAATATAAATTCGATCAACCAGTACTTTTACAACAGACACCTACTTGGTCACGAGCGATCGCTTGGACTATTGTTGGAGTTAGCACCTTCACCGTAATCTGGGCCTCAGTCTTCCAAATTGATGAATCAATTCATGCTACTGGCAAGCTAGAACCACAGGGTGCAGTTAAAGAAATTCAGGCTCCGATTCATGGTGTTGTCAATGAGATTTTAGTCAAAGATGGTCAGCGAGTCAAAAAAGGTGAAACGCTCGTTACCCTAGAAAAAACTTCTTCGGAGGCGGAGTTAACCTCATTAAAGCAAAGTCGGGCGACTCAATTGCTGGCGAAACAGGCGCTAGAGCAAGAAAATGACTTCTATCGCCGTCAGCTTCAAGGGAGCATATCACTACAAGAAGTGGCACAGCAAACTGCTCTGTTGAAAATTAAACCAGAACTAGCCTTTTTGACCAAAAGCCGAGCAGCCATTATTGCCGAAAACCAGTTGTATCGGACACAGTTAAATGGTGCGACTGCTGGAAATAGTCTCACAAGAGAGCAGCAGTTACGTTTGCGAAATCGCCAAATAGAGTTGGAATCGCGTTTAGCCACAGCTAATTTAGAAACGGGACAGACACAACAGCAATTTTTCCAAACTCAAGCGGAATTAAGTAGCGCTAAAGAGTTGCTGACAATTAATCAACAAATTCTCCGCAAGTTTGAACCTCTAGCGCAACAGGGGGCGATTTCCCAGGTGCAATACTTGAAACAACAACAGGATGTCAGCACTAAACAAGCTGAAGTGATCCAACTGAGTAGAGAACAACAGCGATTACAATTAGCGATCGCACAGTCAAATCAAAAATTTCGCAATACTGCGGCTGTGTCTCAAGAAGATTTACTAGCCAAAATTACAGATAATGACAAAAACATTGCCGGAATTGACAGCCAATTAACCAAGGTAATTGTAGATAATCAAAAACGCCTCTATGAAATTAATAGTCAGATTGGAGAGATTGATAGTAAGTTAACTCAAGCAGAACAAACTCTGAAATATCAGAAAATTACAGCACCCGTAGATGGAACTGTCTTTGAACTCAAAGCCAAAACAGCAGGATTTGTAGTTAATTCCAGCGAACCGCTTCTGAAACTCGTTCCTAATGATAACTTAGTTGCTAACGTCTACATCACCAACCGTGACATCGGCTTTGTCAAAGAAGGGCAACAAGTGGATGTAAGAATTGATTCTTTTCCCTTCCAAGAGTATGGTGATATTAAAGGCGAACTAGTTGAGATTGGCTCTGATGCCTTACCTCCAGACCAAGTTTATAATTTCTGGCGGTTTTCTGCAAAAGTTCGCCTACATGGGCAGAAGTTACTAATTAATCAGCGTCAAATTCCCTTGCAATCAGGGATGTCTATTAATGCTAATGTGAAATTACGTCAGCGCACGATTATGAGCATCTTCACTGATTTCTTAGTGCAAAAGACTGAAAGCTTAAAGTCTCTGCGCTGAACAAAAAGATTGAAAAACCTCTCTTCTAGAAGAGGATAGGCTTAATACTAATTTGCCTTCTTATGTATAATTAATTACCCCCCTTAATCCCCCCCCTTCGACAAGCTCAGGGCATCGCTTGCAAAGGGGGGAGATCAGAGATCCGGTTCCCTCCCCTTTACAAGGGGAGGGTTAGGGTGGGGTAAAACTGACGCTAAAACCCAGATGAGTAAGCTATTTCAAACTTCTGTGTACAGCGTAGGCTCTTCGAGAGGGTGCAATGACTGGGGAAATCATAACTAATTATGCGGACATGGTATGAAACCTAACATCCCATAAAGATGTGCGATCGCCTATTTCTGGAGCGCCTGTTGAAAAGTCTTGATCGCCTCTACGTGATTCACCATATTCATGCAACGTAATAACAAATCCAGATCGATTCCTTTCACCTCTTCACTACTAGAAACCTTTTCATAGTGAAGTGTATTGCCTTCTCCCCGCAGATGATAGACTGCTAGGACACCATCTTCCCAAAACCACACTTCCTTGATTTTCAGCCGCTTGTATGCATCCAGTTTGTTGATGCCGCCACTAGAAAACACCACTTCGATCGCCAGATCGGGTAGCATCCGACCAGGAGCAAGTTTATAAGATTCATCCGCCTCTCGCTTGACGGCGACTGTTTCGCTTTCCAGAGTCATTGAGCCAGTTGGAGTAAAATCGAACCCTGCCATGAGCAGGTAAAGCTCCAATAATGCAGCAATCCTCTTTTTAACAGTTTCGTGGGGTTCTCCAGGCATTCGCCGGATCTCCAGAATTCCATCCAGAAAAGAGAGCCGATATCCTGGACGGTCTAACAATTGCTCAACTGCTTTAAACTCTCTCCAGGTCATTCCCTCAAACAGAAGAGGTAATTCCTTTGGTGGTGTTACTATCGTTGCTGTGGTCATTTGAGTCTCCAGTTGGTTTCCAGATTAGAAATAATCAGGTTTGGAGGGCGATCGCTTCATTATTTTAACTGCATTGGGTGGATATCATCGGAAAGCTCAGAAGAGAATTGCGGGTTATGCCAACCCATTTGTTATTTCGGAGTACTCATTTGTTATTTCGGAGTACCCATTTGTTATTTCGGAGTACCCATTTGTTATTTC
>NZ_JAVRCI010000105.1:0-20449 GCF_034530835.1 Nostoc sp. DedQUE12b
AGTAATTAGTGCGATCGCTCTTTACTCTCAATGGCAAGATAACTTATTAGGATTAATTCACCAAGCTAGTCACGGACAACGATTGTTACGTCTTGACTGTCACGAAGATTTAAAATATTGTTCCCAAACTGATATTTTAGATGTCTTGCCTATACAACATGAAACGGGAGTATTAAAAAGTCAAAAGAAATAGGGAGTGGGGAGCAGAGGAGCAGAGGAGCAGAGGAGCAGAGGAGCAGAGGAGCAGGGGAGCAGGGGGGCTGGGGAAAAGGTTAAAGGTTAAAGGGAAAAGGAATAAATTTAATCTTTCCCTTTTCCCCTTACCCTTTTCCCCTTACCCCATTCCCTTTCCCCATGCCCTATGCCCCATGCCCAATTTTCAAATCTGTGAGCATTTGCCGGAGTCTTTGTCGCCAATGGGGTGGATAAGTCCCTAGAATTGTGGCAATTTTTCCACAAGCAAGGACAGAATAAGCAGGGCGACGGGCTGGTGTGGGATATTCGGCAGTTGTAATAGGGACAATACGTTCAACTTTCAAAGGGAAGCCTAGTTGTTGGGCTTCTTCAAAAATGGCAACGGCAAAATCATACCAGCTAGCAACGCCGCTATTAGTGTAATGATAAGTGCCGCTAATTTCTGGCGTTAACTGGGGAATTATCTGGGCTATAACTGCCGCTATATCTTGTGCCCAAGTCGGGCTACCAATTTGATCGGCGACAACACGGAGTTCTTGGCGTTCTGCACCTAGTCGCAGCATGGTTTTGACAAAGTTACTTTTGCCAAAGGTTCCATAAACCCAAGCAGTGCGGAGGATGAGGTGATGGGCGCAAGTTTCCCGAATAGCTTCTTCTCCGGCGAGTTTGGTTTTACCATAAACACTCAAGGGATTAGTTGTGTAGGTTTCTTGGTAAGGGCTACAGCCATTGCCATCAAAAACGTAATCAGTTGAAATATGAATTAGAAAAGCTCCTAACTTTTGGCTTTCTTGGGCAATAATTAGGGGTGCAGTAGCATTAATAGTGGTAGCAAGTTTGGGTTCACTTTCGGCTTTGTCTACAGCAGTATAAGCGGCGGCATTAATGATGATTTGCGGCTGCTTGGATCTGATAACGTTGCAGAGGGTATCGGGTTGGGCAAGGTCTACTGTTGGGCGTGCTACTGAGATAACATCGCCATAAGATGAGAGGATTTGTTGTAGTTCCTTACCCACTTGACCATTGCTACCAATCAGCAAAATTGATTTTGTCATTTGTCACTTGTACTGAGCGAAGCCGTTGGCGTAGCCTCTCGTAGAGAAGTATTTGTCATTTGTCATTTTTTCAAGAGAAGCCACGCCCACTTTTTAACGTGGTTTGAATTAGGTGAATTCTAGTAATAAATTTACCATAGCCGTTGGTTTCGACTCCGCTCAACCAACTGAGCAGTCGAGAGTTGAGCGAACTTGTATTGAGCGAAGTCGAAGTAGTCGAAACTCATCAACAGAGGTATTTTTTTTATGAGAAATCACCTTAGTCTGATGAAAGACAAAGTTTTTCCGCCCACCATAAAAGTAAGCTTAGGGTATCCCAAGAGGCTGGGTATCTGACAAAATCCAATGACAAATGACCAATGACCAATGACTACTTAATCAAATACTTCAGCAGTTCTGAAAGATTTACCAGCTTGGTCTTTAGCTGATAAAATCGGTGGTTCACTCAGGGGCCAATCTATCGCTAAATCTGGATCGTTCCATAGAATTGTGCGATCGCTTTGGGGTGCGTAATAATCTGTAGTTTTGTAGAGAACTTCGGCTATTTCTGAAAGTGCAAGAAAGCCGTGAGCAAAGCCTGGTGGTATCCACAGTAGACGTTTGTTTTTAGCACTGAGTTCATAACCTACCCACTTACCGAAGGTAGGCGAACTTTTTCTAATGTCTACGGCTACGTCAAAAATCGTGCCAACAATCGCCCGAATGAGTTTACCTTGGGGTTGTTGGATTTGATAGTGCAATCCACGTAGGACGTTTTGTTTAGAGCAAGAGTGGTTATCTTGGACGAAGTTCGTAACAATCCCTATCTCTTGAGCAAATTTTTGGTGGTTGTAAGCTTCAAAAAATAAACCGCGATCGTCTCCAAATACTTGGGGTTCGAGTTGGATAACTTCGGGGATTTTGGTATGTACAATGCTCATTAATATTATAAGTAATGTGCCACAGTCTTAATTATGAGAATAATTTAATACTTGTATTTTACAGGTATTAGAATAAGATTTTGACTGTGGCTTTTTTCTTTTGAATAAGTAAATCAGGTTAGTTCAATTTGACAGTCATCGCCAATCATAAATCGTAAGGCTTTAGGGCGACGGGGTGCAAGACTCAATTGTGCCCTTTGTCCAATCACACTATCAATAATGCGCTGATGGATGCCGACAATTTTAGCACCTTCTAAAATAACGCTGTGTTCTAAATCAGTATCAATGAGTGTGACATTATTAGCGATGCTACTATAAGGGCCAATAAAACAGTTTTCTAAATGACAATTGCTACCAATGACTACTGGCCCCCGAATTGTGCAGTTAATTACTTTAGATTTTACCCCGATTTGGATTCGTCCAATAATCTGACTTTGGGCATCAATTTCGCCCACAACTGATGCTGTCAGATAGGTATCGAGAATCAATCTATTAGCTTCTAATAAATCATCTTTTTTACCAGTATCTAACCACCAGCCTTGGAGATTGTGGGCTACAACCTGCTTTTGCTGATTAATTAGGTATTGAATAGCATCAGTGATTTCCAACTCGCCTCTAGTGGAAGGTTGGATATTTGCGATCGCATCATAAATGAGGTGAGAAAAGAAATAAACCCCTACCAATGCTAGATTTGAAGGAGGAACTTTAGGTTTTTCAATTAACTGTAATACCCGTCCTGTTTCATCCACCTGAGCCACACCAAAGGCACTAGGGTTAGCAACTGAACGTAAGAGAATCAAAGCATCTGGCTGTTGTTGACGAAATTGTTGCAGAAAATAACGTAACTCACCTAATTGAATCAGGTTATCTCCTAAGTACATAACAAAGGGAGAATCCCCTAAAAAAGGACGAGCGACTTGGACAGCGTGAGCAAGTCCAAGTGGCTGATATTGTACGATGTAGGTGATGTTCGCTCCAAAGTTTTCTCCATTTCCGGTTTTCCCTTGGACTTCTGCCCCAGTTTCTGGACTGATAATGATGCCAATATCAGTAATACCAGCCGCAACCATTTCTTCAATGCCATACCATAAAACAGGTTTGTTAGCAACTGGTACAAGTTGTTTTGCTCCGCTGTAGGTGAGGGGACGCAAGCGTGTACCTTTACCGCCAGAAAGAATGAGTGCTTTCATAGTGCTTTCATCAGGATTTAGGATTAATTACAAGTCATTAGTCAAGATAATCTGAAATCTTGACAAAATCCCAAATCATTGCATTTAAATTCTGGCGTTAGCTTATAGGTAACGGGATAACACCTCGGAGGTTGCTTTTCCTGTTTTTTCCCAACTGAATTTTTGAGAGTGAGTGATACCTTGACTAGAAAGGCGCGATCGCAATTCCGAATTAGAGGCGATGCAGGCGATCGCCTCTGTAATTTCTCCAGTGTTGTAGGGATCGATTAGAATCGCCGCATCGCCAGCCACTTCAGGTAAAGAAGAGAGATTGGAGGTAATGACGGGAGTACCACAAGCCATTGCTTCGAGAACAGGTAAACCAAAACCTTCCCAGAGACTAGGAAAAACCAGAGCGATCGCTTGATTGATGATTTTTGGTAATTCACTGTAAGGAACATAGTCAAGGAACTTCACCTGATTAATTACACCCAATTCAGCAACTTGCACTTTTAAAGTCGGGGTATAACGCGAATCAATTGGCCCTACTAACCATAGTTCATAGTCTTTGCAGTTAGGTAACGCCGCAAAAGCACTGATGAGTCGCTGAATGTTTTTGTAAGGATCTTGGCGGCCAATGTAGAGAAAGTAGTTGCTGGTGGGGAGGTTGAGATAATGGAAGTGAGTGCGATCGTGCGCTAAAGGAATCGGAGTAATTTTGCTGACGGGAATTTGGTAAAAATCGGTGATATCTTTAGCTGTAGTCTGGGAAATGCAAATAATGTGTTGTGCTTGGTTAAGAACTTGGGGAGTATAGTAGCGGTGGTAAGGTGTAAGTGGTGAGAAGCTTTTGGCAAAGCGCAACGGTATCATGTCAAAAGATGTGACGACAAAACGACAGTTGCTATAAAGGGGTGCTTCCGGTAGCGGGGAGAATAAAAGACTAGATTTGAGATTTTTATATATTTGTGGTAATTGAAATTGTGTCCAAATCAGGCGCTTAAAATGACCTTTTGTGCCGTGGTCTGGTGTTAATTTTGATGAAATTTCATAGCATTCATAACCAGAAATTGACTGTGAAGTTAATAATGTCAGTTTGAGAGATTGCAGATTTGCAAGAATATTTAAAGCGTAGGTTGTGATACCTGTAGGTTTCTTAGATAAAAAAGATAGATTGACCAGCAAATTTTTAAACTTTTATTTAAACTGAATTTAATTATACAAACAAGAGAGAAATTCTTCAGCAGATTCTTGCCATGAGAATGGTATATACTCATTTCTGATGCGTTCTACCAAATTATTGTAGTAAACCTCTGAATCAAGTAGCTCTTTTAAAGCTTTATATAGTTCTATTGGTTGGGTAGGAGAGAAATATCTACAAAAATCACCTCCGACTTCAGGCAAAGAACCACCATTGCTGGCGATTACAGGTTTACAGTGTTGAAGTGCTTCTACCACAGGTAATCCAAATCCTTCATAAAAGGAGGCTTGAACTAAACAGTAACAGTTTTGATAGAGAAAATCTAGTTGAGCATCGCTCACTGAACCTAGTATTTGTATGAGCTTGCCATACATTTTATTAGATTCTATCAAACGATCAGTTTCTGAGTCCCAACCTTTATTACCTGCGAAAATTAAAAGTACATCATCCTGACTAGAATTCATCAATAAATCAAAGGCTGCAATAATAGTTTTAATGTTTTTATGAGGCACTAAGCTTCCAACTACTAAAATATATTTTTTATTAAGTAATTTCTGCAACTTTACATTAAAGATATTATTTTTTTCACTTAGTAACAAATCCTGTATATAATAGTTACTGCCCAAGCGAAAGCTTTGAACAATTTGTGAATTATTACTACCTAATATTCCTTGAACTTTCGCATTACTATAATCTTCAGCACTCTTCTTAGAAATACATAATACCTTATCAAATAAAATTGAATAATCGCTGTAGAATTTTGTAAAAGCTTTAGTAAATCTTTTGGAAGAAAACTCTGGAAATTTTATTGGAATGAGGTCATAGCATATAACTACAATAGTAACTTTATGCCTTTTTAAAAGTTGTAAAAATCGGTAGTAAGTTTTAGGTAAATCCCAATTAGCATCAGCTATCACATAAATATCTCCTGACTGGATTATAGAATCTTCAAATTCAAGAAAAACTTTTTTGTTTAGTGAATTTGAATCAAACCAATCAATTAGATTTAATCTATAAAAAAAATTGATAAATTTATTTTTCAGCTTTAAAAATAGAGCTTGAAATTTTATATTTATTTTAGTTAGAGCGAAATATTTGTTAACCTCGATCAAATGATCGTTTTGCTGTTGATTAAGATTAGTCATCCTCCGCATAAAACTACCATCAAACATAACCGCTACTATTTCTATATCTGTGCGGTTTGAGCTTATTTGCAATAATTCAGAAGTTAGCTCTCGAACTACTCGATGAATTCCAGTATTTTTATACGTATGTTTTGCAGTGTGAGTACAATCTATAAATATCTTCATCCTAAGACCTATTTGAAACTATTTTTATGCAAATTTTTAATATTTTTTTACTTAAAAAAATTACCCAAGAAAAGCCATAACTAAAAAACTTAGTAGTTACATTCTTAGGTAAGCTATTTTACTTTTTTCCTAGTTTCAAGTTAATGGTCATTTATGATGAATAAACTAAAAAGCTAACTGCTTAATTTCTTCAGGTCATAATCAACCATTAACTCGACCAATTGACTAAAAGAGTATTGAGGCTGCCAACCTATTCCATTTTTAATTTTATCAATGCAACCAACTAACTGCACTGATTCATCAGCGCGATAAAAAGCGGGATCAACCGAGACATAATCTTGCCAATTAAGCCCAACGCAGTCAAAAGCACACTCAACAAGTTCTTTAACAGAGTACGTTTCACCACTGGCAATGAGGTAGTCATCGGGTTGTTCCTGCTGCAACATCAACCACATAGCGTAGACAGCATCTTTGGCGTAGCACCAATCACGGCGAGCATCTAGATTGCCTAATTTTAATTCATTTGCCAAACCTAATTTAATTTGGGCAACTGCGTGCGTGATTTTGCGAAATACAAATTCTGTCCCACGTCGAGGCGATTCGTGAGTATAAGTAATACCACAACAGGTGTAAAGGTTGTATTTCTGCCGATAGTTGACAGTCATCCAATGAGCATAAGCTTTGGCAACACCATAAGGATTCCGGGGACGAAAGGCAGTGCGTTCGGTTTGGGGCGATTCGTCAGGTTGACCGAAAACTTCACTACTAGAAGCTTGATAGAATTTCGCATCTGGTTTGCAGCGGCGAATAGATTCTAAGAGGCGAGAGACACCTAGAGCTGTATATTCAGCAGTGAGAGCAGGTTGTGTCCAAGAGAGAGGAACGTAACTTTGGGAGGCTAGGTTATAAATTTCGTCAGGTTGAGCTTCGGCAATCACATCCATTAAAGAGGATTGATCTAAAAGATCACCAGAAAGGATTTGGATATTGCCAGAAAGGTGATTGATACGCTCAAGATTACTGGAACTTGAGCGACGGACTAAGCCAAATACTTGGTAGCCTTTAGCTAGGAGAAGTTCAGCAAGATAAGAGCCGTCTTGCCCGGTTAATCCGGTGATGAGAGCCTTTTTAGTCACTTTAACAACTTTGCTTTTGGGAAAAATAAACCTTTACCATACTGACATTTTAAGATGCCTCTTAAACGGAATCTATATTAAAGGCATCATATCTAAGTTTGATGGAGTAATTGAGGCGATATATCGCTAAATGTTAGATTCCTTAAAAGTATCAGGGGCAAGGCTAAATGTCTTAATTCAGACAACTGCTTGTAATTCATGTACGTAATTATGTTGTAATAAACGAAATTTGTAATCCCAATTATTCACATATCATAACTTACTTAAATGCATGAATTTCCATCTCATAACACAAGCCATTAATCCGCTTGGTATCAACAACTTTTACATCTCTAAATCCACAATTTGACAAAATTTCATAGAGAGATTCGGAAGTATACATATTGAAATGATAATTACCTTCATAATCTTGAGAACCATAGGTTACTTTTCTCAAATTATCCCAAGTAAATTGACCATTTGCATAATCAAGTATCATTGATTTAGCATCAGGACAAATAATCACTATTTTACCGTCATCTTTTAGCAGTTCGTACCAGTAAGGTAAGATATGATTAGTAATTTCATACTGAGTAAAATGCTCAATAACATGGGAATTAAATATTTCTGCAACGGTTCCTTTATCAAATGGCAAATTTCCAATATTAGAGATAACATCAACTCCAGGTAATTCCCTTTGATCTACATTGATATAATCTGGTAGAACTACCTGCCCACAACCTAGGTTTAAGCGTAAATTATGTAAGTTAGCAGCGATTTTTTCTTGAGCAATGATTGTAGCTTCCGGAGTTTTTTGGGCCTTCAGCTGATAAACAAACTCACTTCTACTCATTTCATTTTCAATAGCTGTGAGATTCTGCGTTTCATATACAAGCTTTTTTAATTCAACCAGCGCATTCACCATGCTCTGTTTTTCATCTTCCATGCTTGCTACAAGTACAGCTAACTTACTTTCTAAACTCCTATTTATACCCGCAATACTTTTATGAAGTGCAACTAATTGATGTTCTACACCTTTGTTTACATCTTCAATACTTTCATGAAGTGTAACTAATTGATGTTCTACACCTTTGTTTACATCTTCAATACTTTCATGAAGTGTAACTAATTGATGTTCCACCCCTTTGTTTACATCTTCAATACTTTCATGAAGTTCGCCTAGCAAATGTTCAGCACCCTTGTTGCCATCGATAATAATTTTCTGTATACTTTCTTGATTTGCAGTCAATAAATGTTCGATATTTTTTTTGTCATCAGCAATGCTTTTCTTTAGGATATTTAGCTCATTTTCTAAAGCTTTATTATTAGAAATTAAAGCATTATTCATGTAAGTCTGCCTTTGCATAGACTCAAATAGAACAGAATTAATAAAGTTTACAGCTTTAGGAACCACAAAACCATTAAAAATAGAGTTAAGCCATCCCCAACTAATGATTTGAGGCTTTGTTACACTCCAATCTGAACGTATACTCAAGTCATCAGATTGTTTTAAAACTGATTGCTCTGGTTGATAGTTTATCAATTCAGCATCAGTTGTATGATTATTTTGCATATCTTCTTCTACCTCTACGGACAAGATATTATTTTGAAATCTTTGGATAATTTGGCTATCGAGCATCTGGATTTGAGCATCTGCATTAACAAGAGAGCGGTAAACCTTAACACTAGCTTTTGCCATGTTTCTAGCTGAAAGAATTTCTACTCTTTGCTTTGCCCCTTTAGCCAACTGGCATCTTAGATTAGAATCATTGACGAGAGTCAGAATTTTTTGTGCCAACTCTTGATAATTATCAGGTTCAAAGAGAAGTCCGCACTCTCCTTCCTGTACTACTTCTGGTATTGCTCCTGCCCTTGCGCCAATAACAGGTTTACCATGAACCATTACTTCCAATGGTACTAGTCCAAAAGATTCATAACGGGAGGGAAACACAAGAAAATCACAGTTAGCATAAAGTAACTCACGTTTTTCCTCAGAGACCATACCCAAGAACTGGACACGATTGTATACGTGTTCACCTAGTATGTGACGTGCTTTTTCTTCCCAGCCTCCGATATCTGCACCAGCAATCCAAACAAATATTTTTGGCTCTTTAGGCATCACAAGTTTTAAGGACTTAAGGAATACATCAATACCTTTTCTTGGTTCTAAGCGACCAACAAAAAGAATTTGTATAGTTCCTCGCTTTAAATCCTTAGGGAGTTCACCATAATTAGTGACGCTTGTATAAGCAGGCCAAGGTTGTACCCCCAAAGGCTGGACAAGCCAACGATGATCAGGAGCTAAATCATAGTTCGATACAACGCTGTTTTTAATATTATTGCTAATAGCAATAACAGTATCAGCACAGCGAATTAATTCCTGTTCCATCTGGACACACTGCTTCAAATCCTCAGTCATTTGCCATCCATTCATTTTTATAGAGACAACGAGTGGAGTTACTAAGCGTACAATCAGTGGTACATTAAATTTAGGACGGAGCATTAATATACCGATTCCTTCAAAATCCCACAGAGCAGACTCAATAGCACTTATGGGACGCTGATGATGAATTTCTTGAGCTATCTGTGCCACTTTTTTTGCCCAAGCAATATTTTTTGAAAGAATAGGTGATTCCGGAATACAATCAGAATTTTCTACAGTAGCTACTTGGATATGTGTGAATGGTCCAATTACATCAGTGCAATCTCTGGAAGCACGACTAATAACAGTAACCTCGTGCCCCATTTGTATTAATTCTCTAGCTAACGTTTGATTATATGCTCCAATTCCCCCAAAAGAATTAGGAGGAAATTCTTGAGAAATAACCAAAATATGTAACTTATTATTTTCAAATAGATTAGCTTCTATATTTTCCTGATCATTCTGATTTTCCATATAAGGAAGGAAAAGAGAATTTATATCATCCAATTTTTTTGCAAGCTGCCGTGGAAAACAAGAGTCATAGAAACCACGTAAAGCACCTATAACTGTACGTGAAGAATAGTAAATTGCTTCCTGTAGTTTCAAATCCTGCTGACGCCAAGCATTAATAAAAAATAAGCAACGCTCTCGCAATAGATTTTTACTGATTAACCATATTCTTTTTGGTAACGAAACTGTTTGTTTCGCATTTTTAATGCCGAAATAAGCAGTATTTTTAGCTATTACTTGCCAATTAAAATTATATTTTCCTTGCCTATTGTGACTTTGTGCAAATTCATGCCTAATATAAGCTTGATTGGCATTCGCGATTACACCGCCTGCTTGCTGTAATCTGACTGCAAGATCGCTTTCATCAAGGTAATAATCATATTGCTCATCGAAACCATTAATAGCAATTAAAGTATCTTTACGAAAAGAACAGTTAGTTCCTAATAAATGACGATAATATTTTGAATTATTTATTTTAGGATCATTAGAAGAAACTTCTACATGAGTACCGAAAGAGTCAACAATTCCAAACTCAAATTGAAATCTAAACTGATTAGCGAAAAATGTTCTTCCACCTACACCTACAACATTCAATGGTAATTCATTGTAACGTTTAACTATTTCAGAAATCCAATTATCATAAGGCAAAGCATCATCATCAATGAAAGCTACAATATCTCCAGAGGCATATCTTATTCCCAAATTTCGTGATATAGAAAGATTACGCAGAGAATTTTGAACTACTTTTATATCCTTTCTAAACTTAAGTAGCTCTTGCGTGTTATCTGTTGATGGACCGTTAACTACTACTACTTCAAAAAATGGATAATTTTGATCTTTAAGATAATTTAAACATCTTTTCAGGTAGTCATAGCGATTACAAGTGCAAATAACTACAGATACCCGCAATGGATATTTTCGCCCATTCCCATGTATGATTCCATCTATGATTGAATACAAACGTTGACGTACAGCTTCAGGCGTAAAACGGTAAGCTTGTTTAATACCATGAGAAACTAGCTCATTTTTTAGCGAATTATTAGTAAACACTGAATGAATACGCTTAACAGCACTTTCTATATCTATATTTTCAAGAGCGCCAGGCCCCCCACCCATAGTGTCTGCAACTGCTGTTCCGGCATACGCTACTACTGGTAGCTTATTATTGAAAGCCTCTATTATAGGTACACAAAAGCCTTCATGTTCACTCATGCAGATAAATAAATCTGCTGCTTTATAATAAGCAGGAAGGTCTTCATCTTCAACTTTACCTACAAGAGTAACTTGTGTGTTCAGCCCAAGATTATTTATCTTGAAGCGAACCTTGTTGTAGTAAGAATCATCTTCATAATACTTACCGACTAGATATAGATGATTTTTTTTATGAGGGAATAATTTAACATAATGAGCAAAGATATCTATTAAGAGGTCTTGTCTTTTATTAGGAGCAATACGTCCAACAAACAACCAAATATTATCAATACCAAACCGCAAATTCTTAATTAGTTTTTCAGATATAGCTGTAGAAAAACTAGGAACAATTATCGGGAGTTCCTGAACTATAATTGCTCCTAATTCTTTAGCTTCTCGACAATTAAAAGGTGAATCTCCCAAAATTAAATTATATTTATTAATAATATCTCTTAGCTGATTTCTTCCTTTTTTACAAAATTCGTATAATGCTGCTTTTTTATGAAAAAATATATGTGGCGTAATATTATGATAAATCATAATTTTGTAACCACGCCAAGAACTGATTTCATTTGCCATTTCTGAGTAGCCACAAAAGTGATGTAATATAACAGTATCTTCATTCATGCAAAAGTCTGGATAATGTAGACGATACCTATCTACTCTAGGATCTGCAAACTTACAAAAAATTTGTGACTGTTCACCTTTCTCTAGAAGCATCTGGTGAATTCTGATTACTTGATTTGATACTGCATCACCAAAATCTAATGCATCTACAAACTGTACATATCTTAAACTCATGCTTTTACCCCAAAAAAATCATTTTTTTGTATATATAATTTGCAAATTAAGCAAATAAAGGTTTCAAAAGTTATTTAAAATTTGCTCATTTTCAATTGAATTAAGTAGTAAATTAATATTTTTGTTTATTGAATAGGATAACCTATTTGTTTTATAGTTTTAGCAGGGATACCAGCAACAACATGATAACTAGGAATATCGCCTTTAACTACCGAACCTGCTGCTATTACAGAATGCTTACCAATTTTACAAGGACCAATAACTGTTACGTTGCTTGCAATCCATACACCTTCCTCAATCACAATGTCGTTTCCCTCCTTGGGAAAATCCATCATCCTCTCTAATCCAAATTTTGTATAGTTGTGAGTGCCAGTTAGCAAACTAACATTATGTCCTAAAAAAACATACTCTTCAACTGAAATGTTTCCTGAAGATAAGTTAAATAATGCATTATTGACAACACAATTTGGTGACAATGTTAATTTTTGAGAATCCCCGAAAACTATATATTGAGTTAAATTCACTTCTTTAATACGTTGATCAAAATAACCTTGGGATAAAACTTCATCTAAATAAGTTTCAAGATAAGATTTTATCCATATTTCAAATTTAGACTTCAAGAATTTCTCAATTAACTTGTACATAATAATTCTTCACATAATCTTACTTTTGTGCTAGATAATTGGAATAATCCATGTACAGCTTCGTTAGTAGCTGATTGGATAACAGTTGCATTTTGAATCCAATCCAACATTTCGTTACTTTCATTGGAACCATCAGCAAATGCGATATCTAATGCATAGCTTCCACCAATTAGGTGGGGCCAAACTATTTCGAATTCAATGATTGTTATACCTTGTTCTGATTTGGATAACCAGTAGCTACCAAAATCTAAATCGATCAGTTCAGTACTCCATCCTGATAATACAGTACGTAACCTATCCACTAAAGCTATCCCAACGTTTGGCTTTCTAATTTTGCCATGTATAAAAGTGCTGACTCTGATTTTAATTACATCCCCTGGATATGCTAGTTTCAAAGTTTTATTATCTGCACTTAACACTGATATACCACTTATTTCTGCCCTACCAGTTCCAAATCTTTCAAAACCAGAAAAAGCTATGTATGGTTTATTGGTAAAAGGATTTAATTGTTTGTTTGTAATTTGACTAACATCTATTGTAATTTCTTTGGCAGTCTCTTTTATTTGATTTGGCGATTCAAAGTTAATTACTTGATTTCTTTTATTTACTTCTTCATGTACCCAAGCTTGATAGTGTTTGCAGACTTCAGGTGGTTTCCCAGAATCTACAATCAAACCTTGATTAATCCAAAGAGCTTCCGAACACAGTCGTGAAACAGATCCCACATCATGAGATACAAATAATATTGTTCCTCCAGTATCTTGAAAATCTCTAATTTTGGCCATGCAACGATGGACAAAGATACCATCCCCTACTGCTAAAGATTCATCTACGATTAAAACTTCTGGGTTTACATTAATTGCTACTGAAAATGCTAAACGAACAAACATACCGCTAGAGTATGTTTTTACTGGCTGCTCCATAAAATCGCCAATTTCAGCAAAGGAAGCAATTTTGTCAAACTTTGCTTCTATTTCTGCTCTACTTAATCCTAAAATTTGCCCATTAAAAAATACATTTTGTCTACCAGTAAACTCAGGGTTAAACCCACTACCTAACTCGAGTAAAGCTGAAACTCGCCCATCCACATAGACTTCACCAGTAGTAGGGGTTAAAGTACCCGCAATAATTTGTAGTAAAGTACTTTTGCCAGATCCGTTTTGACCAATAATCCCTAAAGTTTCACCTTTAGGAACGTCCAGACTAATATTTTGCAATGCCCAAAATTCTTGTGCATGACTTTTAGCAGGCAACAAAATTTCTTTAAGTCTATCTACCGGACGGGCATAACGTTTGTAGCACTTTGAGACATTCTTCAGCGAAATCGCAATTTCCTCACCCATACTGCCGCACACTCACTATCAAGACATTCCAGACTGCACAAACTTATCAATCGGAAATTATTAACTCAGCGATCAAGCATTGTATGCTCTGTTGAAGTATATTGATGATATCTCAAACTGCATAGTTTACATTACCACTAATGCTTATTGATGAAGCTGTTTTCTACTGAAACTGTACTACAAGACATCAGCAAAGGCGGGACGTAAACGTTTATATACTGCAAAACCGCAAAAAAAGATAAGCGTTGCTACTACAGAAGACACACCCCATTCGCCCCAATGCTTCACCTCCCCTACTAAAATTAGATCACGATAAACCTCAACTACGGCTGTCATGGGATTTAACCAAAATACCCATCCTCGCCATGCCACAGGAATTGTAGATGCTGGATAAACAATAGGTGTCATGTACAACCAAATATTTAAAATCACTCCCAGTGTCTGAGGAATATCTCGCAAAAAAACTGTTAGTCCCGCCGCCAAATAGCCCAGCCCTGCCGTTAACAATAACTGTGGTATCCAAACTAAAGGTAATAGCGCCAAAGTAGTATGTAAAGTATGAGAACTTGCTGCTACAAAAAAAATCAGTGCTATTAAACCAAAGGAACTCTCAATGAAAGTTGATAAAATTGGCACTAGCGGTAATAAAGCTAAGGGAAACACTACTTTCTTAACTAAATTTTGTTGTCCAACAACTGAACTAGCAGACTGGATCAAACCACCCGTAAAAGCAATCCAGGGTAGCAACCCTGCAAAGAGCCATAAACCAAAGGTGAAGTTGTTTTCCGGCAAACTTTTGAGACTTAGCTTTACCTTCAGCACAACTGAAAATACATAAGTGTAAATCAGTAATTGTGATAGCTGATTCAGCAAAGGCCACAAATTGCCCAAAACAGAACCCTTATAACGTGCTTCTAAATCCCGGCGCACCAAAGTTCTCAGCAGATCAAATTTCGCCCACAACTGCTCATTCACTGGCAGTATGCGCCTCAACCTACCCGCTTTACGTACAGATGATCTTACTTTTTGTAACAATTAGTATTTCCTTTTCACTAGCTACACACCCAATTTGGCTTTAAAAATAAAGCTTAATACCTATGAAAGTACCTTTGTGTTCTCTGGAGAATACACCATTACTAGAAAATAGTACTTAAATTGTCTTGGTGATCATACAATGAATCGGCGATTGTCAAGTATATTTTTCCTACAATTTTTCTTACAAATATAAATTCTTCCTGGCAACGCTGCTTTTCTTATTAAGGACGCGAGTTTTTGCTTAACTCAAGCTATCTGGTTGAGTCGATGGGGAGTATTACCTCCCGCACCTCTCAGTTAAATCTGGGCGTGCGACTTTCATCGCACCCAGCTTCCGATGTTCTTAGCTTGCGCTTTTGCTCATGTGTTTGTAATCGTGGCAACTCTCATGAATTGCTTCAAGATTATTTCTCTTCCAGTTGGCGTGATTTTCATCGATGTGATGCAGGTGTACCTTTTCTTCATCAATGAACTTTAAGCCGCAGGAAGCACATCTATGGTTTTGCTTCTTAAGAGCTTTAGAGGTTTCGCCGTCGTAGAGCTTACTATTGCGTTCGCTCCAGTAGGCGGTGTCACCGTCATAGGGGGATTTTGTACCTTTGACTGATGTGTACTTGTTTTCGGAGTAAGGAACTTTTGGAAATGCCTTTTTAACTAGTTCTGCACTAGAGTAGCGATTCTGTTTGGTTTCCTTGTTAAATACCTTGAAAGCTCTATGATTGATGTGCCATAAGGAGAACCTTGACCCATCCATCTTGCAGAACTTATGGTAATTTCTCCAACCCCTTACTACCGGGGCTAATTTCTCAGCCTTTGTGGTAGCACCATAATTCGAGTTGTTGACGATGTGTTTTACTTTCTTACGGAATGCTTTGAAGTTGTCCACTGAGGGAGTGCTTCTGAACTTTCCATTGCTTTGCACTTTGAAGTGCCAGCCGAGGAAATCAAACCCATCTGTCGCGGCGGTGACTTTGGTTTTCTTTTGGCTTACATTCATTCCGCGTTTGCGGAGAAATTCGCTGATTCTTTCAAGTATCTCTGTCGCATCATCTTCGGGTCGGAGTATAATAACCATGTCATCCGCGTATCGGATTGATGGTTCTGTGATTAACTTATTTAAAGTCTTATCGTTTACCTTTCTACCTCGTTTGTAGTCGTAGTGGTATCTGTGTATACTCTCAATCCCGTTGAGCGCAATATTTGCTAGTAAAGGGCTGACCACTCCCCCTTGTGGGGTTCCTTGTTCAGGAAATTCTGGGTTAACTCCTGCCTTGAGGCATCGGAATATTCCGAGTTTTAAGCCTTTGGGGGCGATGAGTTCGTCCATTATTGCTGAGTGGTTAATCCTGTCGAAGCATTTTTCGATATCGAGTTCTATAACTCGTTTTTCTATTCCATTGGAGATGGAGTTGAGATTGTCAAAGATGTACTTCTGTGCATCGTGGGCAGAGCGCCCAGTTCTAAACCCATAGCTCCGTGCGTGGAAAGTTGCTTCGTGTGCTGGTTCTAGTGCATATTTTGCTAGGCATTGCCAAGCTCTATCCGCGATAGTTGGTATTTTAAGCATTCTGGTAGTCCCGTCCTTCTTAGGAATGGGGATTTCTCGTAAGCCTTGATGTTTCCAATCTCCGCTATTGACTCTTAGCCATTCTTCTAAGTAGAAGCGTTCGCTAACAGTGAGGGATTTCTTACCATCAATACCCGCCGTCTTTTTGCCAGCGTTTAGCTGAGATACTTGTCTTATTGCAAGAAATCGAGCCGAGGTGGATTTTAGAATGAGCTTTTGGAGTGACCTCGCTTTCCGCTTGTCTCCAACTTGAACAGCTTTATACACGCGCTTTTGAAGGCGGAAAAGATTTCGGCGGAATTTCTTCCACGGTAAAGCTCTCCAAGATTCACTAGTATGTCTACTGTGTCTAATCATTTTCTCTTCTAGAGTTTGTGTATTCTGAACACCTCAGACCAATTACGGTCTGTCCTACCCGATTTGTGAGAGTTCCGCTTCTCGTCTAGCCTACCTGGGGTTCGACTGCCCCAAGACTCCCAAATCGTTTTTATTCGTTCCCTCGGATAGATTGATAGTTCCGTTAGGCGTGGTCAATTCAACTACTGGATTCCCTTGACTCTTGCCGTTTACTGATCAATTACGGCGGGAATTAATTCTCCAGTGGAGTCAGGGGTATTTGTGTTGCGCCCTGCTTAGGATTAAGTTGCTTTTCTAGACCCGTTTTCGCCGTAGGAACTCCCTGTTAGCGCCAGTGTCAACCCGCAACGGTCGTCTGGTTGCGCCCTGTTCCCAGCTTCACTCTACAAGAACCGAGCTTGTTCGGTGTGGGCAGGTAAGGAGTCAATTCTGAGTCTGAATGGTAGGGCTTTCACCTACATCTGTCCGAGAGTTCAGCCCTTTGATGACAGTAATCTGCTGTCGGGCTGGTTTAGTTATGTAGTCGGGTGAGGTTCGAGAGTCACCTCTCTCCCCTCCCCTAAGAACCGTGCGTGAGACTTTCGCACTCACACGGCTCAAGCCTTATTTCAAGCGAGATTTAGCTTGGGTTTTATGTATCTGCTTATGACACGCTTTGTGCAGGTGCTGAAGGTTTTCCATGTCATCTGTTCCTCCTTCTGCCACAGGTACTATGTGATGGATATCGATTTCCTCTCCATTGAATAAAGGTTCGCCACATAATGGACATGTCCATTTCTGGTTTTCCGCTATCTTGTATGGCTTGGAGCCTTTATCAAGGCGAGATTTACCATGTTTTTGGTGGCGTTTTCCCCAGTACTCTTTTAATGAAGGGTCGTCGGGGCTTGCGTCGCCTTTTACCTTTATATGGCGTTCGATGGTCGTTTTTTCTATTTGATATAGGATAAGTTCTTTATCCTTACGTCTACGGTCGCTTGTTGTACAAGCGAACGTCCATCTGTTACCTTTAATGGTTTTAAAGTAACGCTTGCGAATCCACTTTGTATTTTTGCTGGGGTGTCTACGCTTAGACCACCGCCAAAGGTATTGCCACACTCGATGTGATATGTAGCTGAAGGTTTCTTTGCTGACTACACCTTTGTAGTAGTTGGCAAAACCATTGAGAATAGGATTCAGCTTTCTGATTAGGACTTCCTGCCCTGCACCATTAAGGTTTTTAACTTCTTCACCAATCCGTTTACAAAAGGCAAGTACCTTCTTCTTGGATGGCTTTATTAGTAGTTTCCCATTATAGTGTCGGGAGTTAAACCCCAGGAAGTCGAAGCCATCTTCCATTGACGTGATTTGCGTCTTCTCAGCGCTGAGTTCTAGACCACGTTTTGACATCCATGCTTGAATTAGGTCTTGAGCAGTTTCAAGACTTTTCCTGTCTTTAGCCGTAACGATAAAGTCGTCGGCGTAGCGAACCACGCCAAATTTGGGGTTGGTGGCTTTAATGTAATTTTCTAAGCCATGCAGACCAATATTGGCTAGGAGGGGCGAAATTACTCCTCCTTGTGGTGTGCCTTGTTCTGTGGGGTTAAATTCCCCTTGGAACACAAAACCTGCTTTTAACCATCCTTTGATGAGTTCCCGTTTTGGGAAATTTTCCATCATGGTCAGAATGGATTCATGGGCGATGTTGTCAAAAAAGCCTTTGATATCAGCTTCTAGAACCCAATTATGTCCACCTGCTCTGTTGAACCCTACTTTGTTAAAGCATTGTCCCATTGCATCTGAACTTCCTCTTCCCGGTCGGAAACCATACGAGTTTTGCTCGAATACAGCCTCCCATTCGGGTTCTAGTGCGTTCTTTACTATTGCCTGTTCGATTCTGTCGCGCACGGTTGGGATTCCGAGCGGTCGTTTTTTGCTGTTAGGTTTGGGTATTTCTACCCGTCGTGTTGGTTTGAGGTTTTCCCCTTTCCAATTGTTTACCAGAATCACCCTGGCTTCCGGGGTATTGATGATTTCTTTATCAATGCCTGCCGTTGCCTTGCCTTGATTGGTCTGGGTAATACGCCGAACTGACAATAGTAGATTGGCGTAGCTCCTTTGCATTAACTTCTGCAAGCTCCTTAACTTGTGGAAGTTACCAAGCTTTCTCGCACGAAAGATTCTTTGACGCAAGTTTCTAACAGTTTTGTTAACCTTTTTCCATTTAATCTGGTTCCAGTCTTCTAGCTGTTTCTTCAGTCCATTTGTTGTCATTTCTGACATCATCTAACTTGTCCTCAGACTAGATTCCTTTGTTTGGTTTCTTTCGTATAAGACCCAGAAGAAGTCTGCTTCCCTTTCGGTTAGGGGTAATGTTTCAACCCCTATCAACCCCATTACAGGGTGGCGTTCGCTTTTTCTTCCATCCTTTACCCTCCAGAGAGTTCGGTCTTTGTTGCCTCGGACTTACTAAGATTATTCGACCTCTCTTAGACCCTGTAGGGCTTACCCTGTTGTATCGTTTAGTTGTCTATTCCCTTTTAGATGCTGTCTTTTCTGCGGTGGATATTATGTTCACACAATTATTGGAAGCCCGACCCACTAATCCATCCACGCCCCTTTTGGGTAGAGCCTGTCAGCCTGATTTAGCTCTTTGGTAAATCACGCAGTTTATCGACAGTTCACATTTGTTCATCATTAGGGAACTCCCTCTAGCCCCTGACCGCATTAGGCTGGCAGCTTCGGTTACTTTCGTGGTCTGCACTCCGACTGTTTCGTTACCTACTAGGTCGTGACCGGACTCCTGAGAGTCTTTTACGTGAGGGTAAGGGGTGTGAATCCCTTAGCAAAGACGGCTCTGCATACTAAACGACCATTTCAGGTCGCGCCGGACTGATTACCGTGATTCACTAAACAACGAATCGCACGGATCAACTCCTTGCGATCGCAGGGAGTTCCGCTAATAGATGCGATTGCAGCTGTTCTTGTTCCAACTGCAATTGGGTTTTTGATGTCTGTTGCTGCGCCTCAACAGCCACCTGTTGCGCCGCAATAGCAGTTTTTTCTGGTGTTGGAACTTAAATCACTACTGAGTGTAAATTAGCATGTCTCATTTTTTATACGCGTAAGTACAGCTTAAGCACATCGCTCCAACGCCATCCTCGCGCATTTGGTGTAACTTTCTGATCTCTCCCCCATCTCCACTGAATTTATGAAAGCAGAGTCACGGATTCCGCTACACTGAGACTTGGTTTATCTGAATTGTAATCAGGCATGGAAATCGGACAAAAAGTTAAAGTCTTTCGTTTACGCGATCGCGTTTCTCCCCCAGTTGTAAAAAAACTCGGACAAGTGGGTATCATCCAAGGCTACAAAGTCACCGATGGTGGTGGGATTGGTGTAGTGGTTCTGTTTGATGACAATTCTTCTACTTGGTTTTTTGAAGATGAAATCAAACCTGTGTAGTAGTAAAAAACTCAGATCCGGGTTTTTCTTTGACTCTGAAGTTGAAAGCACAGGTTGAGAGCCTTTGTTGAGTGCTAAGTTGGAGTTGAAAAGCTCGGCGGTGAAAATAGGAATCAAGTAATGGCTCTAATATTGACATTTTTGGGCAAAGGCGGCACCGCTCGTACCAAAAT
>NZ_JAVRCI010000106.1:0-20346 GCF_034530835.1 Nostoc sp. DedQUE12b
CTTCTGGCAGTTGGGTCAGTCGGTTGTTGGAGAGGTAAAGCTGTTGCAACTGAGTCAGGGATGCGATCGCTTCTGGCAGTTCGGTCAGTTGGTTGTAGGAGAGATTAAGCTGTTGCAACTGAGTCAGGGATGCGATCGCCTCTGGTATCTCAGTGAGTTTTATGTTGCTGAGATTGAGTTCTATTGCTCCCTCTCGCCGTGCCTTTTCAATGCGCTGCTCTGCTTTTTGATAAGCTTTATCTCTTGCCATGAGCAAATCCTTTCTCTTGCTACCAAAATCGGAGTAATAGCCAGACTCTTATTCTAATGTCAAAAGTAGATTCAGCTTGGAACAGAATTTCATTAATTTATAGCGAATTAAATTTGGCGATATCCTGCATTGTTAATTCATCGGCTTGTATTGTTAATGCGGCGACGGCCTTGTTAATGCATCGGCTTGTATTGTTAATGCGGCGGCGGCCTTGTTAATACATTGGCTTGTATTGTTAATGCGGCCGCGGCCTTGTTAATGCATCGGCTTGTATTGTTAATGCGGCCGCGGCCTTGTTAATGCAGCGGCTTGTATTAAAAACGTTACGTTTTTACGTAAAACTGTACCTCTAGTGGTTCTCAATTGCATGAAATACAGACCTAACCCCCAGCCCCTTCCCTGCTAGCGTTGGGGAGTAAGACTTAAAGCCTCTCTCCTTTTAGGAGAGAGGTCAAAGTGTATTACATGCAAACGAGAAACGCTATATTTATTTTATTTTGGTTAAAAAGTTAACCACGTAAAATAATGTTGACAATTAGATAGCTTGCTGATTTAGCGGAATTACAATTATAAATTCTGTTCCCTTTCCAGGAGCAGAAATACATTCTAATTTTCCCTGATGTTTTTGGGTGATAATCTGATGACTAATAGATAAACCTAACCCAGTACCTTTATTAACTGGTTTAGTCGTAAAAAATGGTTCAAATAATTGTTTTTGTACCTTTTCGGGAATGCCTATACCATTGTCGCCAATACGAATAACTACCTGATTTTCGCTAGTGAGTTTAGTCTGAATGCTTATCTGAGGAGTAGAGAGCGTTTCTTCCCTTACTCCCCACTCACCATTTTCTACTGCCTCTTCTAAAGCATCGATCGCATTTGCTAAAAGATTCATAAATACTTGATTCAGTTGTCCAGCATAACATTCTACTAATGGCAGGTCGCCGTATTCTTTAATCACCTCAATTGTTTGATTGTTAGATTTAGGTTTGAGACGATGTTCCAGAATCATCAGCGTATTATCTATACCCTCATGGATATTCACAGCTTTCATCTCTGCGTCATCTAGCCGGGAAAAGTTTCGCAGAGATAAGACAATTTCTGTGATTCTTTCAGCACCAACTGTCATAGAAGTTAGCAAGTTGGGCAAGTCTGCAATCAAAAAATCTAAATCGATCGCTTCTGTTTCTTGTTGAATTTCCTTTACTGGATTAGGATAGCTTTTCTGGTATAATTGCAGCAATCTCAATAAATCTTGGATATATTGATTGGCATAGCCGACATTGCCAGAAATAAAATTGATTGGATTATTGATTTCGTGCGCTACACCTGCTACTAACTGCCCCAAACTGGACATTTTTTCACTATGCACTAGTTGAGATACTAGCTGCTTTGCCTCTTGGCGCAATTGTGCTTCTGAGTATCGCAATATCTGCTCTGCTTGTTTGCGCTGGGTAATATCGTGGAGAATGACGACATATTCCTGAAAATCCTGATGGGGTCTATCTGAAATGGAAACTTCCAGAGTTCTGTTTTTCCCATTACCGATTAAAATTTGTTCGCTACGCTTTGTCCACTGCTCTGGATAGGAAACTAATGCAGGTAGCCATTTGTTGAGGTGATTTCCTGGCAACTCAGATGGGTTGACACCAAAGAACGATTCAATGGCTGGGTTAGCTTGCTGGATAATGCCTTGATCGTCTACGACTAAAATACCATCTTGGGCGACAGTAAACAGGTGTTCGGCAGCTTCTCGCGCTTCTGCGATCGCCACCACTTGCGGTAAACTTGTCCAACAAGCGATCGCTACTCCCACAAATGCCACGCTCATAAGCAACACCACAAATATATTCTCACCGCCCGCAGTCGCCACTTTATTAAGTTTGACACCAAATAACCAGCCAACTGCCACGGCGCTGCACAGTAAAAAAATCAGGATGCTCACTTGAAGAATTACTGAATCTTTAATAATTACTACAGGGCGCGTGCGATATCGTCGCATCCACCAATTGCGATGGAAGACAGAGAAATTCACGCGGCGAATTACCGCATCTATTCCCATAACACTAATGGGAAATAATAGCCCAATTAGCAAGTTGAGCCAACCCCAGGCAAATCCACCCACCAACAACACCACAACTTCTAACAGCAAAATGCCTAGAGATATACGAGGAAATAAAACTTCCGGGCGATCGCGCCGAAGCCAAAGCCCCAGATGCAGTAACATAAAGGAGACAAACCAACCGATGTTACCAACAGCGACGATTCGCGCCACATCTCCCCAAATCAGATAGATTAAACACAACACCAGTGTCAACGTCAATGCTGGGACAAACACACCCCGACGTGAGACAACAGAAAATACTGGTGAAATGTGGTTATCTAAAGCCAGCTGATACAAAATTCGCGGGCAATTAGAAACTACCGTTGCCGAACCTAGTAGACAAGCAGCTACTAGCAAAAAAGAAACACTTACACCAGCGAATCTTCCCCAAAAGGGCAGGGAAACTGTCGCAAGATTCAGGAAAGCATTGTCTTTCAGGTCGGGATTTGTTGCTAACCGCATCACGACCCAAGAACCTCCCAAAAAGATTGGTGGCATCATCCAGGCGGCAATGTCTAGAAACCGCAGCGTTTGAGTAGGGTTGCGGCTATCGGCGACAAAGGAAGAAGCCGTTTCACAACTGTAGGTTGCATAGGTGACGAAAAAGAACCACTTTGCCCAATCCACGAAGCTCAAAGATGACCAACTATTAGGAAAAAACCCAGGACTTACCGGAGAAAACGCTAACCAGCCAAGACCTTGTACACAAAAGGTCATTAGTAGTCCAAAGGCTGGAATGACAAAAAACAAATGTAAAATACTCAGGGCGCGAGTCCCACTAAACGCCACGATAAAGGGTAACAGTGTAAAGCTAATATCCAGAAATATTTCTGGACAGGCAATACCCAGCGTCTCCAAATTTACTTTAATTAAATCTCTAAGTACGATTGTATTAACTGACAGGTAGGAAATCCAATTGAGGAGGTATCCAATTGCTGCATAGCGAGCTAATCCTGGGTAGTTTTGCAGTAGCTTAGTAGCATAGTTAGGTGTTCCTCCAGCTACATTGATGAAATGAATACCTAAGCGTTTCACTTGATAATTGAGCAACATTCCGAAAATCACCGCAGGTATCCAGACAAAAATAGCTTCGGAACCGAGAGCAGCATGAATCGCTGGAACCAATGCTGTCCAAGAAATATGAGCTGTCAAACCAAAGCCCCAGCTTTCAACAGCACTTAGGCTTCTAGTTAAGCGAGGGTAAGAAGATTGGCCCAATGTGGAGTGAGGAGGATGGGACATGATTGGCAATGTTAAGTGGGATACTGTAATTAAGCTTATTAGCTAGAGTTCCCATCTCGTAAATATTCTGAACAAAAACTTTCTCTACGGAATCATACTTAGAGGTTAATATATATATATCAGGAAAAATTCACTTTCCAATACCAGTGTTTATTGCCTTCATCCCCCAATCCCTTCTCCCAATTTCGGAGAAGGGGAGCTAATTTCAGGCGTTGCATTTGAGTATCTATGCAAAAGGCGAAATCATCTCGTTGGGGACGGGCTTGGATACGAAAAGCATTCCACAATGCTAATGCCAGATTATTAGGATCGGTTTCTTCGATAGAGTTTGTTTTGAGGACTCTTTTGGCTGTTTCCACAGCAGTGGAAATTGCCCCGTAGCTCAGGTTAAATTGTGATACTAGTGTTTCAACTCGTCCGTTTAGAACAAATACACTTGTACCCAAGGCATCTTGCCAGAGGGTAAGCTGTTCGGAAGTTGTTAGTTTGGGGATATCGAAGGTGATTAAAGAATGGTGGGATAATGATAAGTGATCGCTATTGCTTCCAAAGAAATAAACCTAAATAAAGCCCTAGATTTAATTCAAGAGCTTTTAGTCGCAGATATAAGCAATCAAGAAAAATGACCCAAAATTCATTAAAAACTAACCATACTACTGTTGAACCAACAATAAAAACACCGTCTGGAATAACCCCACAACAAAACCCAAAACACCACCTAAAGTTACAATCGCCTGCAATTCATTTTTGACAATTCCTTCAATGGCAGCTTCCAAATCAGCAGGTGAAGTTGATTTTACACGGTCAACAATCACTTCATCTATCGATAAAATTGGAATCGCCTGTGCCACAATTGCTTCTAAATCTTTTTCTAAATATTTCTCTAAAATTAGAGCCAACTCTTGACTCATTACTTCTAAAGAAGTACTGACAACTGGTGAAGTACTAACACGATTCAGCAGGACTACAGCAATATTTTCCCAATCAACAGAATCAGTTAATCCTTGTAAAAAATCACTACCACTATTCTGTAGGTAATGGCGGACACTTTCGCGGGTAGTCTTTCGGAGTTGGCGAACCGTACCCATTGGCAAGTTTTGTAATGTTAAATTTTGCAGTAATTTCCGAATGCGATCGCGGATCTGCAAATCTTGAGTCAATTCCTGCAACCGAGTATTAGCAGCCTCCTTTTCATCCAAACAAAAAGTTCGTAGGCGTGTAAGAGTGTTACGTAAGCCAAACAAATTTGCTACTACCCAATAAGTCCCACTGGTTTTTTCGCGGAAGCCTTCATCGATAATTTGAATGGTGCGATCGGTCAAAAAATCAACTATCGTTTGGCGTAAAAGATCCGGCGGTAAAACTACTTGTAACAACCAATCCGCAAGCCGCGTAGATTGTTCTTCAGTAAGTTGAAATTCCAGCAATATCTGGTCGAAAATTTGATTTATCTGCGTTTCCAAAAAATCTTCACGCCGCGCTAAAACCTTAAGCAATCGTGGCAAGGACTCCCCTAGTAAATCCCGCAAAATTCCTGCTACAATTTTGGCACTTTTCTCGTTTTTATCTGTTTTGATTTGTTCAATTGCCAACCGCAACAACCAGAGAATTGCTGATTGGACGCGTTCTGTTTGCAACAAACGTCGTGCCAGATTTTGCAATTCTTGTGGTGTCAATAGTGACCCCATGATTGTATTAGAAATGTTCTTAGCCAGACGTTCTTGATTGCGGGGGATCAATCCAGGGGTAAAGGGTACTCTTCGTCCAGCGATATAAATTGCTCGGTAAGGACGGAACAACATTTTGATGGCTATATCATTTGTGAAATAGCCAATAATTCCACCCAGTACCGGGGGAGACACGTAAAGCCAAAGATGAGACCAGTCCAAGGGAAGAATTAAAAAAGTTAGGAGGTTAGAGCTTAGGTTAGGAGTTAAGAGTTAAGAGTTAGGAGTTAGGAATGATAAATTTTAAATGAGAATTTACCACTACTTATAATTCATAACTTTTAACTAATAACTCCTAACTTACTAAGCACTAGCACTCCCATCATACCGTTCGCAATGGGGTAGTGTGTGGCAACTGCAAAACCAACTTGATGAGCTAACTCTATTTGCTCTTTGCCGATGGGAAAGCGATCTAAGCTGGGACTGATGTAAGCATATTCTTGTTTTAAGCCTAAATAACTGGCAACTGGCACTACAAAACTGTCCAGATACAACTGCTGAAAGGCACGTAGCTGAGGATTACTCGGTCGATGAAAGTCTAAAATTGCGGCTTTAGCTCCCGGCTTCAAAACCCGGTATAACTCTTGGAGACTCCGAGAAATATCTTTAACATTTCTTAAACCATAGCCCATTGTTGCGGCATCAAATTGGTTGTCGTCAAAGGGTAAATTGAGGACATCAGCTTCTACCCAGCTGATAGCAGGTTGGGGGTACTGCCTTTGGGAGCGTTCTTTAGCCTTTTCTAGCAGGTTTGGGGAAAAATCTACACCATACACCTGTCCTGCTGCTCCTACACGCCGTGCCAAACGTAAGGCTAAATCACCACTACCGCAACACAAATCTAATGCAGTATCTCCTGGTTTAGCTGCACTCCATTTTACTGCCATTTCCTTCCAGATTCGATGCTGTCCCAGGCTCAACCAATCGTTCAACTGGTCATAAACTGGAGCAATACGATTAAAAATGGACTGAATTTCGTTAGTCATTGGTCAATAAGTCATTGATCGTTAGTCATTCGTCATTTGCCAAAGATAAGGGACAAATGACTAATGACAACTACACAATACCTTAATGAGAGTGACTACTAGTCAGAGCGATCGCCACCAGTTGTGCTGATAAATTAATTAGCACCAATTCATCTTCCCGCAAAGTGCAAGGTTGTTTCCACTGGAGCGACAATACACCCAAAAGTTGATTACGGTAGCTAATTGGAATCACTAAATGTGCTTGCACACCCGTCTTTTGGTAGTGAATCGCATCAACTAATTTAGTATCTTTAAGTACATTTAAGGAAACTTGCATTTGTCCCGTGGCGATCGCTTCCTTGGTTAGTGGGTCTTGAGATAGCCAATTTTCTATTGTACCTGTGTCGCTGTAAGTTCCTTGAGTTGCAACCAGAGTATTTCCATCTGTAAGTTGTAAAATACAGCCGTCTGCCCCAAAAGTTTCACTCACAGCCCTAGCAATAGGAGCAAGAGTTTCTTCTAAGTTAGAAGCTGCTTGAGTTACCTGTACCAAAACACTCAGCAACGCCATTTGAGCATGAGCACGGCGTAATTCTTCTGTACGTTGCTTGAGTAAGTCGTAGGTTTCGGCTGCTCTTTGCACTACTGCCTTCAGTTCCCCTGGATCCCAAGGCTTAGTGATATATTTGTAAACTTGTCCAGCATTAATTGCTTCTACCAAGTCTTCAATATCAGTAAATCCAGTGAGAATTATTCTTACTGTATCGGGAAACTGAGGTACAGTCTTGCTGAGAAACTCAGTCCCTTTCATTTCTGGCATCCGTTGATCGGAGATAATCACCGCTACCTCCCCTTCTGCTGCCAAAACTTGTAGAGCGTTCACCCCACTATCAGCTTTCAGAACATTAAAGTCACGTCGAAATGTGCGATAAAGTAAATCGAGATTATCTGGCTCATCGTCAACTACCAGTATTTTCAGCTTTTTTGGTCGTTCGAGAGTCATAACTTGAGATTGGACTTTATCAATTTCGAGATTGGGTTTATCCATAGATATTTCCTTTAAATATTCACTCTCTTGTTATATTCCATACCAAGTTTAGTTGAGAATAGCCGAAAATCACCAAGGGTTTATACGGAGTTATTTTGCATATATTAGAACGCTAATAGAGGAAATTTGCTTGCCTAAATATCTGAATTAAAAAATGGTGCGCTATAAAGACCAACTAAATTAGCGAAACTATAGCAGTTTTGATCGTAGATGAGGTGTAGGTCTGGGTATAGATTAGAATAATACTTGCTCATGAGGTGTTAATTAACCTCTCAAGTTGAAGCTTGCACTCCGATTATGACTGATCTACCACCCAATACTCAGAATCCCGAAGATAATGCTAACGATGATGTAGCACAAGAGTTACTGCGAAGGCTGAGGCAAAAACAAGGCAACTGGGTGGAATGGGGAGCCGCGATCGCCTCATTGCTAAAAACCGGTTTCAACCCCCAAGAAATTTTTGAGGCGACTGGATTTGAGCCGATTCAACAAAACCAGGTGGTTGTTGGTTCTCAAGTTTACAATTCTTTGGAAAAGTTTGGAGTATCGGAAGCCACGCGATCGCACTACACCGCACGCGGCAGCGATGTTTTATACGAGCTACGTTTACTTACTCAAGAAGAACGTGCCGCCGCAGCTGAACTAATCTTCGTCCACAATGTTGATGCTGATGAGGCACGGGAGATAGCCAAAGCAATTAAAGAGTTCTCCTATTTCCGCACTTTGCCAGAAGGGTTTTCTGCTCATCCTGGGGATGCTGTTGCTCACCAAGTTTGGAAACTGGCACGCCAAAATGCAGATTTACAACAGCGATCGCGCCTGATCGCCAAAGGTTTGCGTTTTGCTCACACGCCAGGTGCAAGGCAAAAAATCGAACAACTACTGACTGATTTTACTACCGTTCCCCAGCGTCCAGCGCCAATTTTACCGTTTTACCGCCTGGAATTTGAAGAACAGTTACCCCGAATATTGCCTGTAGTAGGAGAGTTGCCATTATCACGCCAAGACTTGCAAGCTGTGCCTATACTGACAGAAATTGAACCATTTCGGTTGGTCAAGTTTTCTGGAGAGCAAGCTTGGGTACCCTTACCAGGTTGGCAAGTGCTATTGGCGGCAGAAGATCCAGTGGCGATTTTAGCGAATAGCGATCGCTTCCCCATCCAAAACCAAAGCCAAACAGGGCCAGTCGTAGTAGTAATAGATCGTGCCCAACGAGAATGGGATGCCTCTAGCTATTTTGTCGTTGAAAATGGTGGGGAATTAGATTTTCAATGGTTTGAAACTGAGCCAGAAATTCCTCTATTAGGGCAAATTATTATCATTGTGCGTCCTAAGAAAATTCTGGATGAAGAATTAACTAAGGATTCATGGCAGATTGACGAATAAATTCAATTTTAGACGAGCTAACTGCGTAACACTCCCACACCTTAAAGTGTGGGAGTGTTGAAGATTAAACTAACTAGAGCAAAAATCTCAACACAATTGAGTTAAAGAAAATCGGATGTGGGGTTGAAGAACTAAACCCAACATTTTTGGTGAATTGTTAGGTTTACCTTGATACTATTACTAGATAAGCAAGCTACGCAGTTTACGGTTTTTGAAGCTAAGACCAACCGTATTACAACAAATTTATCAAAACAGAATAAAGGCGTCAGGATCTCACTGAGCGTAGTCGTTGGCGCAGCCTCTCGTAGAGAAGTGAGCCAGAATTCAGTTGCGTATTTTGAACGAAAGAGCGTATAGGGCAGCGTTAGCGTTCGCGCAGCGTCTCGTAGAGAGCATCGCGTCAAGATTGCTGACTCCTAAATTATTCAATATAAGAGCAAAGTTATTAAGAAATTAAGTATTTTTTTGGTTATTTTAAATTTTGCTGTATTTTCATATTTTATCACCACAATGAACTATTGAAAAAAAATTCCGGTTTTTTTCAATTTAGTTCCATCACAAAAAAAAGGCAATAGATTTTTTGTTGACAGCAATGAATTAAACATTGTGTAACGTAACTATTACTCATTTGTAGCTGAACAAGGAATTTTCCAAAAATGTCTCTCACAAAACGTTGCTTGGCAGAATTTATCGGCACATTTTGGCTTGTTTTAGGTGGCTGTGGTAGTGCTGTTCTAGCCGCAGCCTACACAGCAGATGCTGCAAAAATCAGCGAGAATACTTCTTTTCCATTGGGTATTGGATTAGTAGGTGTATCTTTGGCATTCGGACTTACTGTCCTCACAGGGGCTTATGCTCTTGGTCATATTTCTGGTGGTCATTTCAATCCAGCTGTTTCCTTTGGACTGTGGGCAGGTAAGCGCTTTTCGGGATCTGACTTACTACCTTATATCGTCTCTCAAGTAATCGGTGCAGTTGTTGGTGCGGGCATTATCTACCTGATTGCTAGTGGCAAAACTGGATTTACCCTGACTGGCTCCAACCCACTGGCTACCAACGGTTACGGTACTCATTCTCCAGGTGGTTACACGCTGTTTGCTTGCTTCATTAGTGAAGTTGTAATGACTTTTATGTTTCTGCTAATTATTCTGGGCGTGACTGACAGCCGCGCTCCTAAAGGATTTGCACCACTGGCAATTGGTTTTGGACTCACCTTGATTCACCTGATTAGCATTCCTGTAACCAATACCTCGGTTAATCCTGCGCGTAGTACTGGAGTTGCTCTATTTGCAGGTGTACAAATGTTTTCACAAGTTTGGCTGTTCTGGATAGCTCCGATTTTGGGGGCAATTTTAGCAGGATGGTTGTATGCAGCCGTTTTTAGTGAATCAACTGTGAGCGAACGGCAAAACATCGAAGAGCTAGTCTAACTTTCTTAACAATCCCCTCACTGAACAAATTAACCAATTGTTATATGTTTAGTCAGGGGGTTGACATAATATTTAAGTATATACACACGCATTTGATGCAGATAGTTTACTAAAACAGTTAAAACAAAAACGGTAGAGTATTTTGTTAGGAATTTGGCATTAAGAATCACCGAAAATTATTCATATCTGCGGTTTGGGAATTAAATTTAATCTCTATTTAAAATATATAATTAGGACTTACGCACTTTACACATTGACCATTATGTGAAAAGTCAGCTTGTTAAACTAAAAGTCTTACCCTGCCTCGTTCCCAGGCTGTGCCTGGGAATGCGCTCAAGTGGGCTGCTGCCTACTTGTTTGACGGGAGGCAGAGCCTCCCATAAGAGCATTACAAGGCTCTGCCTTGTAACGAGAGGTAATCCACAGTTGGCTGTCTTTGCCAATGCGTAAGTTCTAATAATTTGATATGTCCGACTCTAAATTTACGACTCCTGTTATTCAAGAATTACTTGACTCAGAATTGTCTGAGCGATCGCCTATTGCTTCTTTGCAGGAGAAGATTCTCGCAATCCGCAACAGTCTCCGCCCTGGACAGCAGCAAATGGCTGATTGGCAATCTGGCCCTTTGGCGATTTCAGCCGTTCCTGGTGCGGGTAAATCTACTGGGATGGCAGCGGCAGCAGCGATCGCGATCGCCCGTCAATATGAGCGTTCATCTTCCCGCCGTCAGCTGGTAGTCGTTACTTTTACTCGCTCTGCTGCTGCCAATATTAAAGCGAAGATTCGCAAATTTTTACGAGATGATTTATCTTTACCTCAGACAGGATTTTTTGTCTATACCCTACACGGTCTAGCATTGAACATTGCCAACCGCCATTCTGATTTATCGGGTTTGCAGCTAGAAAATGTCATATTAATTACGCCAACCCAAAGTCACCGCTTTATCAGAACAGCTGTAGAACAATGGATTGTAAATAATCCAGATATATATTTGCGGTTATTGGAAGGTCATCAATTTGATGGAGAAGAGACAGAAAGGTTGCGTCGTCAATCAGTACTGCGAACAGAAGTATTACCAGAGTTGGCTAATACAGTAATTCATGAAGCAAAAAGTTCTGGGATATCGCCAGAATTGTTGCGGGAGTGGAGTAAGCAAACTACAGACGAATATGCAATTTTGAGCGTAGCAGCAGGATTGTACGAGCAATATCAAAACTTAATGCGATCGCGTGATTTTATAGATTACGACGATATGATTTTAGCTGCACTACGCGTTTTAGAAAACGACAGTGCCCGTCGCATTGAGCAAAACCAAATATTCGCCGTCTTTGAAGACGAAGCCCAAGATTCTAGCCCTCTTCAGACGCAGCTATTAGAAATTTTGGCAAGTAATCGGGAATATCAGCAAGAAAATTCTTCACTCCCAACTCCTAACTCCCCACTCCTAACTCCCAACTCAGCACTCAGCACTCAGGACTCAGCACTCCTAACTCCCAACTCAGCACTCAGCACTCAGGACTCAGCACTCAATTTAGTCCGAGTTGGCGACCCTAACCAGGCGATTAACTCTACCTTTACTCCGGCCGATCCGATTTATTTCCGGCAATTTTGCGAAGAGTGCGATCGCATCGAACGATTAGCAACGATGGATCGAGCTGGTCGCAGTACTAGAATTATCATTGAAGCTGCTAACTTTGCCCTCAAATGGATCAACAATCAGTGGCTAGCAATAACTAAAACCAACAACAAACAACAAATTCCTGACAACCGACAAGTACCGTTTCGCTTGCAGACAATTCGCCCTGTGGAAGTTGGCGATCCGCAAGCTAACGCCAACCCCGCACCCGTAGGACGAGGATTAGAACTTCATACACCGCATGACATTCATCACACCGTTGAATTGTTATCTCAAAGAGTAATTGAGTTATTTGGTGAAGATCCAACAAAAAATAGTGCCGCGATTTTAGTCCGAGAAAATCGTCAAGGACGATGGTTAGCAGAAGCTCTAACACCTCTGTGCAAAGAGCATAAAATTACACTTTATGATGTGGGAGAACGCGATCGCCGTTCCCATGTTCCTCAAGAAATTTTGGCATTATTGCAATTTTGCGATCGCCCCCACTCCCCCGATTACCTCAAAGCCGCCCTAGAAGCATTAGTACAGCGCCAATTAATTCCTACCCAAGACCTCAACGCCCTTGCGAGTTTACCAGAAGAGTTTTTGTATCCTGGCCCCCTAGCAGCACCCCAGCCAGAAACAGTACAAAAAGCTGCTCGTTTGTGTCGCAATTTACTTCGTGCTCGTTTAGAACTGCCTTTATACCAGCTAATTTCCTTTCTTGCCTTGACTTTAAATTACGACCAGGCAGAATTGGCAACTGCTGATAAACTCGCAGAACGGGTAAACCAGCAGATAGCTGGTAATAGTTCGATGGGGGGAATGCTTTCAGCTTTAAGTGAAATCGTTAGTTCTGAACGGTTTGAACCAGTGGAAACCGAAGATTCGGAAGAACGTTATACCCGTCGCGGTCAACTGACAATTATCACCATGCACAAAGCTAAAGGGCTAGATTGGGACTATGTGTTTCTTCCTTTTCTCCACGAAAACTTGATTCCTGGCAGATTTTGGGTTCCTCCTCAAAGCCAATTTTTAGGCGACTTTACCTTATCAGAAGTAGCCCGCGCCCAAATTCGCGCTACTCTCCACGAAGAATCTATCATACCTGATGTTAGTCAGGCATGGGAGGTGGCAAAGAATTTGAAAACATCTGAAGAGTATCGTCTACTCTATGTTGCCATGACACGAGCAAAGCTTCTGCTGTGGATGTCTGCGGCGCAGAAAGCCCCCTTCACTTGGAGTAAACCGGACAATTTACAAGAACAAGCGCCTTGTCCAGTGTTTCCAGCATTAAAACGCCAGTTTCCTGAATGTGTGGTGAATTCGACTTTATCCAAAATGAACAACTAAGTTTTCTTTATCCGGCAAAAACCCTGTTTTAGCAAATACTTTTTCCACGTCACAGATTATCGATAAGGTTCCAAAAGTAGAAATACTGTTCCACAGATATTTCAGCTTCAGCGTTCGTACAACGACTCCGCAGGAGTATCGCGTTGCAAAAAAAATGGCTCAAGTTAAGAATATGCTTAATGCTGTATAATTAGTGGCAAGGAATATATAAATAAAAAAGAAATATTTATACTCAAAACGGGTAAAAATAGTACTTCTTTGCACTGTACCAAAATGTAGCTTTTTAAGCCTCTCCCGATGTACGGGAAGAGTTTTGGAGAGGGGTTCTAAGTTCAGTTTTAAGGGGTTCGCAGTATACACGTTAAATTTGAGTCTGGATAAGAGTTTAAGGTATTTACATATCGCAAGGAATCATGAAACTTATGAAAGGATGTGTATTGACCCTAGCGTTGACAACCTTCCTATCGTGGGGATTTGGGCTTACCGAAAACAATTCTGCTGGGGCTGTTTCTCGCTTAGACACCACTCAATTGGGCGAAACACTTCAGGCGAAATCAAGCAGTTTGCCGAAGGCAATCGCCAATAAAGTTTTACGGGATGCGTCCAACCGTTCCGGCGTACCTGTAGGGGAATTACGGGTTATCCAAGTTATATCGAAAACCTTTAGCAATCCCTGTGAGTTCAATTTTGGAGAAATTTGCACCAGGGAATACAACCCCATTGAGGGCTGGGAAGTAGTTGTCAGAGTTCGGCAAGATTCGTGGACTTACCATGTAGATAAATCTGGGAAACAAATCGTTTTAGATCCTAAGGTAAGCGCTTTACATATATTGCCGAAAACGATCGCTTATGCAATTTTGACCGATGCTTCAAACCGTTCTGGGGTAGCAATTGCTGATTTAAAAATTACTCAAGCTACACCAAAAACCTTTGGAAATTCCTGCGTATTTGGCTTTGGTGAAGTTTGCATCCAGCTATTCGATCCCATTGAGGGCTGGGAAGTTATTGTCAAGGTTAAAGGTCAATTTTGGACTTACCATGTCAATAAATCTGGTTCACAAATTGTTTTAGATCCCAAAGTCACCGCCATTAAGAAAAATTAAATAATCAATGGCTTTGGCTTTTTCCCATATTCTCATTCCGTGCTTTGACCATCAAAGCACGGATATAGTCATTTTTACCATTGGTATAAGCTTCGCGATCGCTCCGAAAACTTGCCGCCAAGTCGCGTTTTAGAACTTCGTAGCGTTTTGCCTCTTCAGGATGCTTTCTCAGATAGTCACAAAATAGCTTGCGCTCCCAAAATTCGCTGTCAATCTCGACTATGTGAACATGATGAGTACGTTGCTTTCCGTATGGTGGCATCCCTTTGACAAAAAACATCCGTCCAGGACGCGGATCTTCACGCCAATAAACGTATCCCAAAGATTCCAAAGCCAAAATAGCAGATTTTGCATCTACTAAGGAACGCACTCCCACCATGATGTCAATAACTGGTTTGGCTGCTATTCCTGGTACTGCGGTACTACCAATATGTTCAATTTCTACAACCAAGTCATTGCCTAGTGCCTGGCAAATACGCTCGGCTTCTTCTTTAAACAAAGTCGCCCAACGTGGGTCATATTCAACTATATTGACCTCATCCATAAGTGAAGCTAAGTTTATCTACAGCGATCGCCGTTGGCTAAATCCTTTATTTAATTGCAGTTATAGCGATTTTAATAGTATATAATAATGGATCGTGTCGAATCAAAGCTAGACCATGCCTAAACTAAAGACTCGTAAAGCCGCGGCAAAGCGATTCCGTGCCACCGGTAGCGGCAAAATCGTCCGTCGCAAAGCGTTCAAAAGCCACCTTTTAGAACACAAATCTTCTGACAAAAAACGTAGTATGCGTCAGAGTGCCCTTGTACACGAACGCGATGAACTTAACGTGCGCTTGATGCTCCCATATTTGTAAGTATTTTAGGAAATAAGTTATGACTCGGGTAAAACGCGGTAATGTAGCTCGCAAACGCCGCAATAAAATTCTCAAACTAGCTAAAGGTTTTCGCGGTTCCCATTCAACTCTGTTTAGAACTGCCAACCAACAAGTGATGAAGGCGCTACGGAGTGCCTACCGCGATCGCAAAAAGAAGAAGCGCGATTTTCGTCGCCTTTGGATCACCCGCATCAATGCTGCTTCCAGGCAACACGGCTTGAGTTACAGCCAGTTGATCGGTAACTTGAAAAAAGCTGATATCCAATTAAATCGCAAGATGTTGGCGCAATTGGCAGTCCTCGATCCAGCTAGTTTCGGCAAAGTTGCTGAATTGGCACTTCAAGCTAAAGGATAAAGGTGGTGAGGGATGTATAACAGATGTAACAGACAGCAAGCAATTACTCGGTTACATCTGGTATTATCCGCCACTATTTTTTTGATTTTTTGCTTTTCTTTAGTAGGGACGGGATTAACTGCATCTGCTGCCGAAATGTCAGAAATTCAGCAGCGGGGCTATTTAAATGTTGCCGTGAAAGATAACTTGCGTCCCTTGGGATTTAAAGATGACAATGGGAATTTGCAAGGCTTAGAAATTGACTTAGCCAAGCGTTTGGCAGCTGACTTGGTTGGTAAAGCCGAAGCTGTAAAATTTCAACCTGTAGCGAATCGCGATCGCCTGTCTGTAGTTTTAGACAAGAAAGTTGATTTTGCGATCGCTAGAGTCACAGCAACCGAGTCACGCGCCCGCATAGTTAATTTCAGTGTTCCCTACTATTTTGATGGCACTGTATTAGTTACAAAAGATGCCTCTGTGCAGCAGTTGAGCGATCTATCAAAACAAAAAATTGCCGTACTCAATAACTCCAGTACCATTGCTCAAGTGCGGTACTATCTGCCAAACGCCGAGTTAGTAGGAGTAGATTCCTATAAAGAAGCGCGAGAGAAAATAGAAAATAATGCCGCCGTAGCCTTTGCCGCAGATGCTAGTGTTTTAAGCGGTTGGGTGCAACAATATCCTCAATATCGGCTACTGCCAACAAAATTATCAACTGAACCCTTATGTGTAGTAATGCCCAAGGGATTGCAGTACGATGAGTTTAGACGAAATGTGAATCAAGCGATCGCTCGTTATTTAGAAAAAGGTTGGCTCCAGGAACGCTCTCAATATTGGGGTTTACCGTAAATTGGTCATTGGTCATTAGTCATTGGTCATTAGTGAATAACAAATGACAAATGACAAATAACAAACTTTATAATATTTGTATTTGCAGTAATGGATAACAGTCTAGCCGTTGTTTATCTCTCAGTTTTGGTGGTCATACTCACAATTGCAGCCGTGAGTGTTTTTCGCCAGATTTTTAAAACTCGCAAGGTTGAAGGCTCTTTTGCAAGATTGCGAAAGAAATTAGAGAAAGAAAAGGGTACGACTCAAGAATATTATGAGTTAGCCAGTATTTATTCAGAAAAAAAAATGTATTCTCCAGCGATCACGCTATTTCAAAAAGCTCTCAAAGTTGCTGAAGAAGAGGGAGAAGAAAATATCGCCCCTATCTACAACGGGCTGGGCTATGTTTATTTCATCCAAGAGCAATATGACTTAGCAATTCGTCAGTACAAAGAAGCTCTCAAATCTAAACCAGACTACGTGACAGGATTAAATAATCTCGGTCACGCCTACGAGAAGAAAAAATTAACTACTCAGGCGTTACAAGCTTACGAAGAAGCACTCAAATTAGCTCCAAATAACTCTATTGCTAAACGTCGCGCTGAATCTTTACGCCGTTTAGTTTCTGCGTAAGATAAGCATAATACCCAGAACCCCACCCCGCCAAAGCCTTGCTTTAGCTCCCCTCCCCGCAAGCCTACCGTGTATACACAACTCTGAAATAGCTCAGTAACCAAGTTTTACCCCACCCTAACCCTCCCCTTATAAAGGGGAGGGAACTAGATTTATTTCTTGTTTCCCCCCTTTATAAGGGGGGATTAAGGGGGGTAATTCTGACTTATGTGTACACCGTAGCCGCTTGCGGGGTGGGGTTATTTTATTATAATTAATTTCGCTTTAGCCTCTTAATTTATCGGTTTTCAATCTTAAGTTTGGAAATAGGTAACTATAAGTCTTTTGTAAAAATGTAAAAGATGATTAAGCGGCTAAAGCATTTTTTATGGCTAGCTATTGCCATCATTGTTGTTATTTCTTTCTCACTCGGATTAATGGAAACATTGACGGCTCAACAGCCTTCGATTTCCCATCCTCTCACTTCGCTAACTGAGGTAGAAATTAGCAGAGCTGTTTCGGTCATCCAAAGAGAAAAAACTTTGAGCGAAATGGCAGCTTTTTCACTTATTGCTTTACAAGAACCAGATAAAGAAGAAGTTATAAATTTTACACCTGGTAAAGTCTTCCAGCGAAAAGTTTTTTTGGTAATCTATGAGCGATCGCTAAATAAAACCTATGAAGGTATTGTTAACCTGACAAGTAAAACCTTAAGTTCTTGGAAAGAAATACCGTCTGTTCAACCTGCGATCGTTAATTCAGAATATGAACTAGCAACTCAGGTCGTTAAAGCCGATCCCCGATGGCAAAAAGCGATGCAAAAGCGGGGAATTACCGATTTTGATCGAGTTAAAATCAGTTGGTGGGCACCAGGAATTCTCAGCGAACAGGAAGAAGCAATAGGTAATCGTCTTTGTCGCGGTTTATCTTACTACAAAGGTAAAGGCTGGAACTATTACGGTAGTCCCATTGAAGGAGTTTTAGCAACAGTCAATTTGAACACAGGTAAAGTTGCTAGTTTTATTGATAGAGTAAACGTCCCTTTCTCTAAAGAAAACTGGAATTATGATACTAAATCTTTGGGTAAATTACTTTCACCACTGAAAGCATTGAAGATTCTCCAACCGAATGGTAGAAGTTTCCAGATCGAAGACAATGAAATTAGCTGGCAAGGTTGGAAGTTTCGCTATTCAATGCATCCTCGCAATGGATTAATACTCTACCAAGTGACACACAAAGACGGGGAAAATATTCGACCAGTTTTATACCGCGCTAGCCTCTCAGAAATGGTAGTACCTTATGGCAATCCTGAGCCTACTTGGTCGTTTAGAAATGCCTTTGATGTTGGAGAATACAACTTAGGTTTACTAGCAAATACGATGGAATTAGGTAAAGAAATTCCCGAAAATGGCTTGTTGCTAAATGCTGTATTTGCTAATGAACAGGGAGAACCTTATCAAATACCAGGGGTTATCGGTATCTACGAACGCGACAACGGAATGCTGTGGAAACACTATGAGTATAATACTCAGCGTAATGATGTCCGTCGCAGTCGAGAATTAGTGATGAAGATGACTGTAGCGATTGACAACTATGATTACAGCATCAATTGGATCTTTCACCAGGATGGGACTTTGGAAGTCCAAAATGAATTAACGGGTATCGTATTGACGCAGGGAACGGCTGCCCAAAAGCAATCTGATGATGATTCTTATGGTAGGTTAATTGCTAAGAATATCTTTGGAGTCAATCATCAGCACTTTTTCAACTATCGCCTAGATTTCGATGTAGACGGTCAGGCTAATTCTGTGATGGAAATGAATGTGAAAGCTTTGCCGATGGATGAGAAAAATCCTTCAGGAAATGCGATCGCACTTTCAGAAACTCCGCTAGCCAAAGAAACGGCTGCTGTGCGCGATTTGGATCTGAAAAACAGTCGGGAGTGGATGATTGTTAGCGCAGACAAAAAGAATCCTCTCGGTGCTGCACCTGGATATATGCTGATGCCTGAAGGAAATTCCATATTTTTCCCTGTGAAAGGCTCAAAAATCCGGGAAAGGGCAGAATTTGCCACTCATCACCTTTGGGTAACAAAATATAAACCTACTGAATTTTATGCTGGTGGCGATTATCCCAACCAAACTCAACCCGAACAGGGTTTACCAAAATATATCGCAGACAATGAGTCTTTGCTGGGTGAAGATATCGTACTGTGGTACACAATGGGCGTAACTCATATTCCGCGATCGGAAGATTGGCCTGTGATGCCTGTTCACCGAGTTGGCTTTAAGTTAGTCCCTAGAGGATTCTTTAGCCGTAATCCAGCGATAAATTTGCCTGAGTAAAATATTTGTTGGCTCAAGTTTCCTGCCTTCAGGTTTATTTTTCATGTCTAAAGGCGGTAACTTGAATGCTGATAAACTTATATAGTTCAAATACTGGCACTGGTTAAAATAGGATATCTAATGAATTTTCCAGAAATTAATATTCCCGGTGATGGAACACTGCACGCTCGTTTAATTACTTCCTTGGGTGAAATTGTAGTTCGTTTGGAAGAAGAACGAACTCCTAACACCGTCAAAAATTTTGTTGGTCTAGCAACTGGAACAATCGACTGGAAAGACCCTAAAACAGGTCAATCTGGTAAGGGAACTCCAGCTTACGATGGAGTTCGCTTTCATCGGGTCATCCCTAATTTTATGATTCAGTGTGGCGATCCTCTGAGTCGTTATCTAGATACAGCCAACCGATGGGGTACTGGTGGCCCGGGATATCAATTTGAAGATGAGTTTCATCCTGAATTGAGACACACTCGCGCAGGTATCTTGTCGATGGCTAATGCCGGACGCGGTACTAATGGTTCGCAATGGTTCATTACAGAAGCACCAACGCCTCACCTTGACAACAATCACAGTGTTTTTGGTGAAGTTGTCCAAGGTCTAGATATAGTTAGCAAGATTGCTAATGTGCCTACAACTAGAGATCGTCCGAATCAAGAAGTGGTGTTACAAAAAGTAGAGATTTTTAGGCAGTAATTAACACCTCGGTTTGTAGTAAGCACTTTAATTCTTGTACAACAGATTGCAAGTTAATGAAGTACAAAAATACCCCTCCCTAACCCTCCCCGTATGTATTGGAGAGGGAACTAGATTTCTTTTTTCCCCCCTTGGAAAGGGAGGGAACTAGATTTCTTTTTTCCCCCCTTTCCAAGGGGGGATTAAGGGGGGTAAGTATGTACTTCATTTAGATGCAAAATACTGTATTACTACAAACTTGCTTACCCATCAAGATTTTGCAGCCCCATCGCAATCTTACTGTGTTTTTCAATTTGCCCCATTACTTGTTTTGCCCGTTGAATAACTACGGCTGGTAAACCCGCCAATCTTCCCGCTTCAATTCCGTAAGACTTATCAGCGCCTCCTGGTTGAACTTGGTGCAAAAAGATAATTTGGTCGGGTAATTCTTTCA
>NZ_JAVRCI010000107.1:0-20233 GCF_034530835.1 Nostoc sp. DedQUE12b
GTGACACTTTACAACACCAAGAGCGAATCTTTTCCTAGCAACCTTGTGGCAAATACTTTTAACTTTACTGTTGCTGAATTGCTCCCCGAAGCTACTCCAGAAATGAGAAATGCTCCACGCGTGTCTTTTTAGGTGTCTATGAATTTCTTTGAACATCAGGATCGGGCACGCCAAAATACGCAACAATTAATCGGGTTATTTTCGCTGTCGATCGCAGTCATGATTATGGCAATTTATATTGCCAGTTTATTTCTGTTTCGCATGGCTCCTCGTGTTTGGTGGCATCCAGGGTTATTTCTTTACGTGACTGGGATTACAATAATTGCGATCGCAGTCGGAAGTTTGTACAAAGTTGCTTGTCTCCGGCAGGGCGGAAGCGTAATTGCCCAAGAGTTAGGAGGAAGACTCCTGCTACCAGAGATGGCTGATGAACAAGGGCGACAACTATTAAATATTGTCGAGGAAATGGCGATCGCTTCTGGTATTTCTGTCCCACAAGTTTATCTCCTCGACAGAGAAACCAGCATTAATGCCTTTGCTGCCGGATTTACGCCCAATGATGCTGTAATTGGAGTTACCCGTGGAACTTTGGAACACCTGAGCCGGGATGAACTACAAGGAGTTATCGGCCACGAATTCAGTCATATTCTTAATGGAGATATGCGGCTGAATTTGCGTTTAGTGGGACTACTGCATGGGATTCTATTCATTTACTTAACTGGGGAATTGCTGTGGCGTCTTCGCGGTAGCTTCCGTTTAGGAAAGGAAGACAAGGGTTTACCTATCTGGGCTTTTGGTTTGGCACTGATGGCAATTGGCGGTATTGGATTACTTTGCGGACGCCTGATTAAAGCCGCCGTTTCTCGCCAGCGTGAATTTCTTGCCGATGCTTCAGCCGTACAGTTCACTCGCAACCCCAATGGACTTACGGGAGTCTTTCAAAAACTCCAACAGATGGATTCACGGTTAATATCGCCGGGTGCAGAAGCCTCTAGCCACATGTTTTTTGGCAATGCCCTCAACCCCTCTTTCTGGGAAGATATGTTTTCTACCCACCCACCTCTAGCAGAACGTATCCGCCGCGTTGGGGGTTTGAACGTCAGCAATTTAGCAGCAATGCCATCTCGCAATCAGATGGGTTCCCCTTCCCAGGAATCCCTAACAATGGGCTTTGCTGGCGGTAGCAATGCCACGCCAGAAAAGGTTGTAAACCAAGTTGGAAGCGTTACACCAGAGCATTTTGCCCATGCTCAAGCGCTGTTATCGCAGTTACCAGAATCCCTGCGTTTGGGCGCGCGAGAGCAGCAAAGCGCAATGGCGATCGCTTTTGCGTTAGCGTTAGATACAGAAAATCTCCAAATTCAAGAACGTCAAATTGCTTGGTTACGCGAAGTGCAGTCTGCTGAGTTGGTAGACAAAACCCTACAATTAAGTAGCGAAATTAATCAGTTAGATCCCAGAATTCGCTTACCACTTGTGGATTTAGCAGTACCCGTATTGCGCCAAAACTCTGCCAAAGAATGCCAAAGGCTGTGCAAATGCGTCCACGGTTTAGTTGTAGCCACCGGAAGTTTATCGCTGTGGCATTTTGTGTTGCAGTTAATACTGTGGCATCGTCTGCAACCTAGTATAAATCCCACATCTACTACAACCGTAGAATTCACCTCCATCGAACAGATTTGGCCAGATAGTCTATTAATATTGTCCGTAATTGCCCGTGTTGGACACTCCCAACCTAATGCGTCTACTGAAGACATTGCCTATGCTTTTCGTTCTGGAGTTTTTCGACTTCCCAAAGCCGGAGAGCAAGAAAAACCAGAAATGCCATTAAGTTGTAATTTTACTGAACTAAAGAAAAGTATTGAGCGCCTGCGGCTTGCCACTCCCAAACTCAAACAAGCTATTGTTGATGCTTGCGCCCACACGGTACTATTAGATAACAAAGTTACTCCTTCAGAAGCAGATTTACTCAGAGCGATCGCTATGACGCTAGACTGTCCTATTCCCCCATTCTTAAACTCTCAGCCTGGTGTTTCAAAACAGAAACAACTTTCTCCAAAACGAAGTTAATGTAACGAATGAGACACGATTATTTATAACTCAATAAATAAAGTCCGTTTTTGCGGACTTTTCCATTCTTAAATGACTGTTTGCTAGAACAATTTCAAGTTGGTGAGGTACACAAGCTAAGTCTGTTACCCAGGTAGAAAGCGTGTTTTACTCCTGAATTCTGTTAGCGCAACGGGGCGTAGCCCATTTTGAATTCTGAATTCTGCTGTAAATAGTTATCTTGGCAAAATAGTATCATATTGTACAAAAATTATTGATATTGCCTATAAGTATTAACTGCACGAAAAAGTTTAGACAAAATGCCAGCATTCTAGAAATTTGATTGCTATATTAGATTAAATAACTATTCTGGCAAGGGTTGAAAAGCTGTGCGGGATGATTTACAGGGCTTGGAAATTAGTCAGAACGATCTGCAAAAGCTGACTAATTTACCTGTCAATGGGGAACTTTTAATTATTACAAATCCTCTCAAGAGATTAGCAAATATATATATACAAAAACTTAAAAGCTCTGAAGGAGCAACTGTAGTCTTTATTGGATTTTCTACATTTATTTTCGTATATATTTTATTTGACATCATTATTAAAATATTTGTTACATGGATAACAATTCCATCATGGATATTATTAATTTTCTTAGCACTTTGGGTTGGTGGTTTGACGCAAAGTATCTTATATTTGATCTGGAAAAGTAGAAGTAAGTTTGTTAAAGCTAATATGACTAAATCTTTGCAAATCCTGTTAAATGAGGTTAATAGATATAATACTGTTATTAGAGTTATAGATATCAATGACCAAATAGAAGAAGCTGGTAATCCAGAAGTGATTATAAAGGAAAGAGAGGATGTAATCGAAGCACTTAAACTCACCAAAGCTGATTTAGTTCGAGCTTTAAAGACAGAAAAAATTTTGAGAGAGAACAAGAATTTTATCCTGAGTAATACAGAACTATTTGTCAACAATTTAGCAACTTTAACAGCTATGCAAGTAACAGAGGAGGCTACTGAGCATGGAAGATTACTCAATGAAGCATTACAAATTGCATTAGATGTGCAATACGAGATGAAAAGATTACAGACTCAACGTTAAGATAATTCGTAATTCGTAATTAAGTTTTGTAATGGGGATTTAGAAAGAGTTGGAGAAAGCGTAGGTGCTTATGATAAATAGACTTCTGGGCATTTGTCGGGAAAAGGGTAAGGGGGAACGGGGAAAGGTTCTGTATTGTCCCCTTCCCCTTTAACATGAACCCCTTTTTCCCCCTCTTGCCAAAAGCACTTTTGCAAGAGGTCTAATGCATAGACGCTGCTGGGTGGGTTGGTTTCCAATACTTCTCGCTTTGTGCATTTTTAACTCGGAATCGGGTTTGGGGTAAAGGGTAAGGGTTAAAGGTTTTTTCTTTCCCTTTTCCCTTTCCCCTTTTCCCCAAAACCCGAGAAGTATTGGGTTGGTTTCCGATCTACTTGCTAGAGATTATCAATGGCTTTTTCCATAATCTTTCCCACGGTTGCAATCCCCGGTCTACCATAAAGAATATTCGTAAAGCGATCGCTTATCCGCATGGACTGGAAAGAAATTAGAGGGAACTGGGTAATCATTCCCCGAAATCCCATAGGTATCGTTCATTTTTTGGGAGGTGCATTTGTCGCCACTGCACCACACATCACTTATCGCTGGTTACTCGAACAACTGGCAAGTAAAGGCTATGTTGTAATTGCTACGCCTTTCGTCAATACACTGGATCATACTGCGATCGCAAAATCCGTGCTGTTAAACTTTGACCGCACCCTCGAACGATTGCATGATTCTGGGGCATTACGCAAGCTTTACTTTCCCATCTACGGCGTTGGGCACAGTATGGGCTGTAAACTCCACTTGCTGATTGGTAGCCTTTTTAAAGTAGAACGTGCAGGCAATATTTTAATATCCTTCAACAACTACGCCGCTAAAGAAGCTATTCCTCTAGTAGAACAATTCAATTCTACTTTGAAAATCGAGTTTACCCCATCGCCGTTGGAAACTAACAAACTTGTCCAAGAATGTTACAGTATCCGGCGCAATTTATTAATAAAATTTAGTAATGACACCATCGATCAATCGGCAGCTTTAACCAAAATCTTACAAGAACGTTTTGATGAGATGGTGACAGCGCAAACGTTACCAGGAAATCATACAACACCTTTAGGTCAAGATATTAAATGGCAAACGGGAACATCTTTTACCCCTTTTGACGCTTTAGGACAATGGTTGAAGCAAGAAGCATACCGCGACTTAAACCAGTTAAAAAGCAACATTCTTTTATGGCTAAATCCTTTGGGAGCGCCATAATATTTTATGACTGTTAAATAGTCGTAAATTCTCTGAGTAAATAGAAATGAGTTATAGTGCTTCTCATTTGAGTCTAATAAAGACCAAACCCTCAACTCCTTATGCCTGTTGCCCCAACGTAAGGTACTCTCTCTTAAAAAGAGAGAGTAGTCAAATTCTATTGCATACATAGACGCATAAGAACTACTCTACGAGTTCTCCGTTTGCGCTAGCGTCTCCCCAGAAGGAGCATCCACAGGGTACGATAAGCGCTATAGCAGCATTTTTCTGTGTATTGATACTACTAGCTTATTAGCTCATATCATATTTTTATTTTCTAGTTTGACAAAAAATTATTAATGAGTGTTTTCAAAAAATTTATATGTTTCAAATACTAATAATTGATGATGACCATTCAATAAAAATACTCCTGAAAAGGATGTTGGAAAAACAGGGTTATGAGGTCGTTACTGCCAGTAGCGGCGAGGAAGGAATAGAAAAGGCACTAGTTTATCGTCCAGCACTAATTATTTGTGATTGGATCATGCCGGGGTTGACTGGACTAGAAGTTTGCCACCGCATTAAGACAAACCCCAAATTTTTCACCACATTCTTTATTTTATTAACATCCTTAGATTCCGTTGCCGATTGTGTCAAAGGTTTAGATGCTGGTGCTGATGATTTTATCTCTAAACCTATTGAGCATAATGAATTACAAGCACGCGTAAGAGCGGGATTACGCCTGCATCAGTTGAGTAGAGATTTGCAGGCTCAAAAGTTGCTTCTAGAATCAGAAATGTCAGAAGCAGCAGAATATGTGCGATCGCTGCTACCTCTTTCCATGACCGAACCCTTCAATATAAATTTCCGATTCATTCCCTCGCGACAACTTGGCGGTGACTGTTTCGATTACTATTGGCTCGATGATGACTATTTGGCAATTTACTTACTCGATACCGCCGGACATGGACTCAAAGCTACTCTTCCTTCTGTTTCAGTGCTAAATCTGCTGCGTTCCCGTGCGCTCAAAGGTTTGAATTACTATCAACCTAGTGATGTATTGAAGGCTTTGAATGACACTTTTCAGATGAATTATCAAAATGACAAGTACTTTACAATTTGGTATGGAGTTTACAACCGAATCAACCGTCAGTTAATTTATGCTAGTGCAGGCCATCCACCAGCAGTTTTAGTTACCGGCACCTCTCCAAGAAAGTCTGAAGTTCAACTCTTGAAAACCCCTGGTATGCCAGTTGGTATGTTTCCAGAGGCAAAATATGTTGATGGGTTTTACAATATTGAAAAATTCAGTACCCTTTACATTTTTAGTGACGGCGCTTATGAAATCACTAAATCAGACGGCACACTTTGGAGTTTGGATGCTTTTATTCAGCTACTAGTTAGCTTACAAGATCCTGTTGATAGCCAACTCGATCGCGTACTCAGTTATTTAATAGCTTTGAACTCCAAAGATGCTTTTGATGATGATTTATCTATTTTGCAAATGAAGTTTGATTAATTACGTATTAGAGACTAAAACCTGATTAAATGCATCTTGACTGGGAAAAATTTCAAATACTTTATCCATATTAGTTAGTTCAAATAATATCCTGACTTGCTCATTAATTGAGCAGAGAACAAGCTTAATATCCGCTGCTCGCAAGGTTTTAAAAGCTAATACTAAAGCTCCTAAACCCGAACTATCCATAAACGTTACATCTTTAAAATCAACTAACACAATTTTCGCACCACTTTCTAAAATGTCAGTGATATTTTGTCGGAAGTCTTGTGAAGTTGTGGCGTTCAAATTACCACTGAGTTTAATAACTTTTACTTGTTCTCTCATAATTATGTCACTCTGACTTATGTAAATAATACTCTGATTTTGCTATTATAGAACATTTAAAAATACTTGTAAAATAAAATTTCAGATTATCTATAGAGTAATCATTCATAATTAATCAGGATAGATAAAGATTAATTATAAAATTTTGAATCTATTTTTTTGTCATCAAAACAAATAGTTAGCTTAATTAATTATAGTTTTCTTACTATAAATAGACCAATTATAAAGAAACAAGCTAAGTAAGTTGGCATGATAAACAACTGGTATATCTAGTTTTGTAAAAATGTTGTAATGACGAATTTATAAGCCGTTCGTTGATTTGATGTTTTGTCATGTATGTTAATTTTTTAACGCCGACTTACTTGCATCTCATGGATTTAAATATATACTTACATACAAGCTGAAGTTACTGCTTTTCAGATGATTTACCAAAAATTTTACAAAACTGAGATTCTCCAATAAATCTCATGATAATAATTATCATTAAGCAACTCAGAATTAAACTTGTTGCAGCGATGCCTACGGCTCGCTACGCCTATGCATAGCTAAACCGAGTCTAGCAGTAGCTTTTCCTCCCTGAGTACTCATGATAGTAACTAGGATCTACATTTATTTATGTCCAATTACTTACATAATTGAAATCATTTACCTCTGGACTACCGCTCTAGAGCCAAAAATTTAGGTTTCAACAGTGCCAAGCAAGCTAGAACCGACACCAAGGCTTTAAAAAAAGTTTTCTGAAGGCGATCGCCTCTGCTATCTTGAGTATTCCCAATATCTGTCATTGCTCGACAGACAATACAAAAAGTAAAGAGTTGTGAATTTGTTACTTCTAACTTCTCACTTCCTCAAATAGGACTCACTTTGGCTCTGTAAAGCAGTTTCTCACCTTGAACATAGCCAATGTAGCGTACTTTGACTGTTTCTCCAGGTTGTGCAGTTCCCTCCAGCAATTGGTGCAGTTGGGGATCATAAGGTAATTCTGCTCCCACAGGTGCGATCGCTTCCACTCCCCACGCCTGTAAAAGCTTGTCCAGAGGTTTTTGCACCAACGGTACTATTTTCACTGCTGCTAGCTGGGGATTTTCCTGCGCTTTCTGTGCTGCTGTTGGCCATTGCAATAATAAAGACTCCAGCAGTTGCAAACTCGACTGTTGGAGTTCTTGTAGTAATATTTCTCGCTGTTGTTCTAATTGAAGCTGCGAGCGATCGTACTCTCTTCTTAAATTTGTAATTTCTTGTAACAATTCCTGAGTTGGCGCTGTTTTCTCTTGTGAAAACTCTACGGTTGAGAAAGTTGCGATTAATTCATTCAATGGCATCTGTAGCACTGGCGACAGCTTGAGCAGCACATCTACCCGCATCTGCTCTAGCTTTCCTTGGCGTAAGCGCAAAATTTGACGCTCTGAGACACCAGCAGCGCGACTCAGTGCTTTAAAACTAGAAATACCTACCTGTTGCATTAAAGTTTGCAACTTTTGAGTATGGGGCATTGGGGATTGGGTATTGGGCATTGGGGATTGGGGATTAGGAATTGGGCATTGGCGATTAAGTTTTTTCTCTATCCGCTATTTCCTGTGCCCTATACCCCATTCCCTATTCTCCTAATTCCTATTCTTCCAGTAAACTTCTCAACATCCAAGCTGTCTTTTCGTGTACTTGCATCCGCTGAGTCAATAAATCGGCGGTAGGTTCGTCGTTAACTTCCTCTATCACCGGAAAAATAGACCGTGCAGTTCTGACTACGGCTTCTTGTCCTTCCACAAGTTCGCGAATCATCTCCACAGCTTTAGGAACTCCGGGAGTTTCTGGAATCGAACTTAGTTTGGCATATTCGCTGTAGGTTCCTGGTGCAGGATAGCCAAGCGCTCTAATTCTTTCGGCTATTAAATCAACTGCTAAGGCTAATTCTGTATACTGGGTTTCAAACATCAAATGCAATGTTTGAAACATCGGCCCCGTTACATTCCAATGGAAGTTATGAGTTTTCAGATACAGTGTATAAGTGTCAGCCAACAGGTGAGATAAACCATCGGCAATTTTAGCCCTACTCGCCTCGTCAATGCCGATATTTACATTTTTGACTGTTACTTTCGATGACATAATTTTCTCCTAATTAGGTTATATGTAATTGGGGATTGGAAATTGAGCATGGGAAAGAGGGCTTAGGGACAAGGAGAAAGACTTGATTGTAAGTTCTAAACTTTTGTCACCTTGTCCCCCTTGTCCCCTTGTCTCCTCTGCTCCCCTGCTCCCTATTCCCCACTCCCATTTTCTATGCCAAGTGCATCTTTAAAACGCTACGGGGTGCTTTACGGACTCTTGCTAAAACGGTTTCTTTGCCTAAACGTTGGCAAGCTTCATACCGATGGCAACCAGAAAAGCCATAATATTGTCCATCTACTTCTAGGACATCAATAGGTTCTTGCTGCCCAATCTCCGCAATCGATTCCATTAAAGCTTGTACTTTATTTGGATCGTTTGTACGGGGCAATGGCCGTTTTATCTGATTTAATGGAATTTCTTGGACTCTAACCATAAAGAGTTTATCCAACTAGTTCTGTTTTTTGCCTCTAAATAAATCATAGTCATTATGACTTCGTTTTGCAACTAATATTTAGGGCAAAATTGGTAATGGTATCATTGGAGCATTCATGCGACAAAAAAACCGCGCTACAAAGCAATTGGAAAATCAGCTCCAACGACTCATTAAGGGGCAGAAGACCCTCTCTACGAGAGATGACTCGCGATCGCAACTCTTGCAGACGCTACGCGAACGCTATCAGGTAGCCATGAAATTTTCGTTTTGGCGTTTTCCCCACACTGTACTGACAACATTTTGTCTATTGGGACTGACTGCTGCATCAGGGCCTGAGAGCAACATCCAGGATATAGAACTGAAAATTGGAATTGTGCAGCGATTTGGCGCCGAAGCCACAGCCAAGCTGCAACTGGAACCCATGAAAGGCGATCGCTTAAAGCTAAAATTTCAAGCGGGCAATAAGCAGCAAATCCTGTTTACGAAAAATCCTGTAAAGCTGGAAACAGTTATGCAAGCTTTACCCCAGTCAGCAGTAGAAGAAGTAGTAGTTTTGGGCACATATCGCACTTTTGAAACTGCGGAAGACAGTGCTAAAAAATGGCGTTCTCAGGGAATGGAAGTGGAAATAGCCCAGCCAGAACGCTGGCAGGTTTGGGCTAAACGAGATGTTTACAGCACCCCTTTACTGCGACGCTTGTTATTACAAAACATCCAAGCTTCTACCCAACAAAAAGTATATCTTGATACTAAAGTTTTGAAGCAAGTGCCGCGAGTGAGTTGGGTGGTGGATGGTAATCGCTATAGCCCGAAGGACTTGGAAATTAGCACTGATAAAAACTTGATTCGGGTAAATAAAAGCGAGAAACCAGAAAATGCTCGTCTTTATGCCGGTCGATTGAATTTGCAGCCAAATGCCTATGGCACATACACTCTCGTTAACCAAGTACCCTTAGAAACTTATTTGCGTGGAGTTGTACCTTACGAAATAGGAATAGATGCACCAAAAGCGGCGCTAGAAGCTCAGGCAATTCTCGCCCGGACTTATGCCCTGAGAAATTTACGTAGGTTTGCCGCAGATAACTATCAGTTGTGTGCTGATACTCATTGCCAAGTTTATTATGGGTTGAAGGGAGCAGCTGCCAAAACAGACCAAGCGATCGCCTCAACCAGGGGTAAAGTACTAACTTATAAAAATGAACTCGTAGACGCCCTGTATTCTTCTACCACTGGTGGCGTCACCGCTTCCTTTAGCGATGTCTGGAATGGCGACGATCGTCCCTATTTGCGCCCTGTACTTGATGCTCCGACCAATTTTTGGGACTTGTCTAAGCAGAACTTAGCAGATGAAAAGAATTTCCAGAAATTTATTAATACGCAACAAGGATTTAATGAAAGCAAGTGGGATATGTTTCGTTGGCATAAAGAAACCCCTTTAAAGGATATTATCAAGGACTTGCAGAAATTTTTACAAGTGAAAAACAGTCCCCATGCCAAATTTAAAACAATTCAGGCTATGGCAGTAGTGGAGCGAAGCCAGAGTGGACGTATCCTTGAACTTGCAGTTAAAACCGATCGCAGCACCTTTATTTTGCACAAAGACGAAGTTCGCAGTGCTTTTGCCGCCCCTACAAGTACGCTTTTTTACATCCAACCCTTGAACAAAGGCAAATCGGAACTCTGGGGATACGCTTTTATTGGTGGTGGATTAGGACATGGTGTCGGCTTGAGTCAAACTGGCGCTCAAAATTTAGCAAAACTAGGTTGGTCAAGTCCAAAAATTCTCCAGTTTTACTATCCTGGTACTCAAATTCAAATTCTCAACAAAGAAATTAAGCTTTGAGCTATTGGCATTCAAGTTGCATCTGTAAACTAGAAGTCGAGAGTTAAAAAGAGGCCAAAATTATAGATATAGATAGGAAACTCCATACTTAAAAAATTAAGCAGGAACACAAAATTTACTGTGTTCCTGCTCATTATAAAATTAGACTTTTTGTCAAAGTCGCTTTTAGAGGTAGACACGATATTGCATTGCAAGAGTGTTAACTCTAAATATCCTGCTTCTATTTTGTCGAAATTAGTAACTCTTGCAAGAGGTTTATATTTGAGTCGCTTAACTCTTAGTAAAGGTCTTCTTCTTTGTGAGTTTCGATTGTGACGTCAGAGGTTGGGTAAGCAACACAAGTCAGTACATATCCCTTTTCTATTTGTTCATCATCTAAGAATGACTGATCGCCCTGATCGACAGTACCCTTGGTGATTTTACCTGCACAGGTCGAGCAAGCACCAGCGCGGCAAGAGTAGGGCAGGTCAAGACCAGCTTCTTCGGCAGCGTCTAGAATATAGACATCATCATCAACGTCAAGTGTTTGGTTTAGCCCTTCAGCTTCGTTGACTAGTGTCACTTTATAAGTTGGCATTGAGTAATCCTCTCTTTTGCAAACGGCAGTATAAGTTATCTTAAGGCAAAGGTCACGGCAGTTCTGTGGAATTAGCCGCTGGTTTAAATTTGCTTCAATTCTGATACTACGAGAAAAATTAAACGATATAACTGGAAATTGAACCCGATTAGTAATGAAATTTAGTTACTTAATCCCGATAAGTTTTCTTTATATTATTTTCTACCCTAGTCAGGTTGTGATTAGAAAAAATTATATGCCCGAAAAGTAAACATGAGTAAGGTTAATGTTACCAGTATTTTGTAGGACTTACGTAGAAGAGATTCCCCAACTCCTTTAAAAAATAGGGCTGTTTCATTTTTTAATCTGATTTAAATGCGCTCGTTATCAGTGAAAGAAACATAACAGTACAGTAGAGATTTAATTTTTCTTTTGCCATTTTTTGTTCATTGTATTGACAAATTTCTAACATTATGGATTAAAAAAGGCTTTTTCTTTTGAAGTCTTCCATTTTGAGTACACGTAATTCTATCTAGCTGCAAATAAAGTCTTATTGTCCTTGAGGGGGTAGGACGAATGTTGTAGAGTCTAGACTGGTGAACCCCATGAAGAGAGAATCTCACCATTAGAAGCGTGGGAAGATCAAAAACAGAACTAATGAGGATCATGTATAATTCAGAAGCAGCTTTGGAAAAAGCAAGAGTGCGTGTAGGTTTGGTAGGTACTGGGTATGCGGCAAAGTTTCGGGCTGAGGCATTGCTCCGTGATGAGCGATCGCACATAGTCGCAGTTGTTGGTCATACCAGAGAAAAAACCGAAACCTTTGCCAGAGAGTACCAGATTCAAGTCTTGAATACTTGGCAAGAACTCGTAGAACGTGAAGATATAGACCTAGTAGCGATCTCCACTATTAATCGAGATCATGGTGCGATCGCTCGTGCAGCACTTACCAACGGCAAACATGTGATTGTAGAGTATCCTCTTTCGTTGGATGTGGTAGAAGCTGAGGAACTGATTGCCTTAGCCAAAGCACAACAAAAACTCCTGCACGTTGAACATCTGGAACTTTTGGGTGGTTTGCATCAAGCTTTGAAGAAAAACTTAGACAAAATTGGTGAGGTGTTTTATGTTCGCTACAGCACCATCAATCCTCAAAATCCTGCACCCCGCAAATGGACTTATAACCATGAGTTTTTTGGCTTTCCCTTAATGGGGGCATTGTCTCGGCTACATCGTCTCATAGATTTATTTGGTACAGTATTTACTGTTAACTGTCACCAACGATATTGGGAAATAGAACCGGAATACTACCAAACCTGTTTCTGCACTAGTGAACTGTCCTTTAACAGTGGACTTTTAGCCCAAGTCGTGTATGGCAAAGGCGAAAGTATTTGGCAATCAGAACGCAAGTTTGAAGTTCACGGTGAAAAAGGTGGTTTAATTTTTGATGGCGACACCGGGATATTCGTCCAGCCAGGGGAAACAACACCTATAGAAGTTGGCCCTCGTCGGGGTTTGTTTGTCAAAGACACGAATATGGTGTTAGACCATCTTTTTGACGGGACTCCTTTGTACGTTACCCCAGAGGAGAGCTTATATACCTTAAAGGTTGCTGATACTGCACAAAGAGCTGCACAGACAGGGTTAACTATGTTTATGAAAGATACTTTAGATAAAAGTTAATGAAAACTGAACTAATTGTTATTTTATCCCAACGAGAAATAGAGAAAATGCGTCAAGCTGGGCGTTTAGCTGCTAAACTTCTCCAGCATCTAGAACCCTTTGTGAAGCCAGGGGTTAGCACTCTTGAACTAAATGATGAAGCCGAACGTTGGACGCAAGCGCATGGCGCAAAAAGCGCACCCCTTGGCTATAAGGGTTATCCTAAATCAATTTGCACCAGTGTAAATGAGGTAATTTGTCACGGCATTCCCAACGCTAAGCAAATTCTCAAAGAAGGTGACATTATTAATATTGATGTAACGCCAATTGTTGAAGGTTATCACGGCGATACATCGAAGACATTTTTTGTTGGTACTCCTTCCCCAAAAACCAGAAAGCTGGTAGAGGTGACACAAGAGTGTTTGCGCTTGGGTATTGCTGAAGTTAAACCTGGGGCACGCATTGGCGATATTGGTGCAGCCATTCAAGAGTATGCTGAAGGACAAGGCTTTTCTGTAGTGCGAGATTTCGTTGGCCACGGCATCAGTAATATTTTCCATACTGCACCGGATATTCCCCACTATGGCACACGTGGTAAGGGTAAGCGCCTCAGACCAGGGATGGTTTTTACCATTGAGCCAATGATTAACGAAGGTACTTATGAAGTCGAGGTTCTGGGCGATAAGTGGACTGCGGTAACGCGTGATCGCAAGCTTTCTGCTCAATGTGAGCATACCCTAGCTGTAACTGAAGATGGCGTTGAAATTCTCACCCTACCGGAAGGCGAGAATTACTGGGGTGTATGACAACATTAGAATGAAAAAAATTCCTTTCATTTGGAAGGAAGCAAAGCCACTAGTACCGCAAGGCGGAATTAAAAATTAAAAATGAATACAGCCTAAGCGTTTCATAGATTTGAAATGGTGAGGCAGTAAGGTTTTGGGAGTTCCCCCATGAGGAACTGCCGAACCCGTTAGCCCAGCGTTAGCGAGTCTTCTCCCAAGGGGAGACGCTAAGAGCGAACGAGCGTCAGGGGTGGTTAACTTCCGCCATGCTGTACTAGTTAAAATTCCTGAAAGACTTATATTTTGTTCGCTCAAGGATGTCGTAAAATCTCTTGTTTTTTCAGCGCTCTCTGTTACGGAGGTAGGATTATGACCCAAGCGTTGCCCAAATTACTCACGTTCAATGAATTTATTGAGTGGTATCCCAACGATGGGAAACGCTATGAATTACACAAAGGAGTAATTATTGAAATGCCACCTCCAACCGGACAACATGAAAAAATTATTGCTTTTTTATCGCGGAAATTAACCGTGGAGTTTGATCGTCTTAATTTACCTTACGGAATTCCCAAAACCGTATTGGTCAAAACTCCTTCTGCCGAATCCGCTTATTCGCCTGATGTGTTGCTACTAAATCTTGATAATCTCGACAATGAACCGCTTTTTCAAAAACAGTCAACAGTGAGCCAAGCGGCATCGGTTCCAATAGTTATTGAAGTTGTTTCGAGCAACTGGCGAGATGATTACTACAATAAATTTGGAGATTATGAAGAAATGGGAATTCCTGAATATTGGATTGCTGATTATGCTGCATTGGGTGGAAGAAAGTTTATCGGCAATCCCAAACAACCCACTATTTTTGTGTGCGAATTAGTTGATGGTGAATATCAAATGACAGCGTTTCAAGGTAACACCGCGATTTCATCACCTACCTTTCCCCAATTAAATTTAACTGCACAGCAGATTTTTAATGCGGCTAACTAATTTTTTATCTATTCTTATAATTATCTTCCCAACTTATTAGGAATACCTTCACAACCACCAGGAATCGTGCCTCTGGTTTTTTCGCCACCCCAAGTGCAACAGTAGCAACGTGCAGACTCAGACATCCGTTGTACGTTGCTGAAATCGGCATTTTCGATCACAGCGCCGGTTTGTTCGCCGGTTTCATAATTTGGTGGTTCAGTGCGACTGCGGGGTGAGGCTTTATCTACTACACCATAGAATAGGCGAATACCGTTGATGTCAGCACCATCGAGATTCGCATTGTATAAAATTGTGCGGGAGAGGTTGGCTTTTACTAAATCACAACCGCTCAGATTAGCGCGGACAAGATTAGCTTCGCTGAGGTCAGTCCAACGTAAATCAGTACCAGAAAGGTCTGCTGCGGCTAGCATTACGCCTAAATCGATGACGCGCACACCTTCGAGGCGGTCTTCTGCATATCCGCCAGTTCCATCAAGAATGGCTCGACCTAATAGGCGATCGCGTTTTAGGGGTGACAGCAACTTGGAACGTGACAGAAAACGGAGAATTTTCGCTTTACCACTGCCATCGACACTACTTAAAATTGCCGCAGTGCGTCCTTCCGCGATCGCTCTTTCTTGGGGCCAATCTTCTAATAATCCTTCTTCATCTAATACCAAGTCTGAAACGCCTTGGAAATAAGAATCGATTGTCTGTTGCTGGGTGATAATATTTTGCTGAACTGTGAGCAGATTTTGCTGAATTGTCAAGTCTTTGGAAATGACATATTGTCGCCAAGCTACGTAAACGGCAATGATGGCGATGAGAATTTGCCCTAAAGCGCCAAACCATTCTGCGAGGCTACCAGCAATATCCCAGTTAATCTGGCGTCCTAAAAGCAGTAAGCGATCGCCTATACCTGTGAACCTGATCGTGCCGATAATGGCTACTATTAGTCCCAAAATGGCAACAAACAGGGTGCGTTCTTGGGGTGAAAACCACTCGTCTAAAACTTCTTGCAACCAAGGCAATAATATCGCCAGGGATAAGAGCAAAGCCATTAGCGTGCCGATAATGCCAACGATCCAGTTATTGAGGATAATTCCAATGAAGGTGATTGTGATCGCGATTAAAATAATCAGCAATGCCCTTGGCTTAACTGTAAATTGCTTGCTAATGGGTTGCTTGAAGTCAGAACGGGCAAGTTTTAGAGCAGTTGTATGTTGTGGAGATTGCAAAGAGGCGATCACAGCTAGGGCTTGTTGTGTTGCTAGTGCTTCTGAGCTTAGGTTATTCTCAGCTGCACCACCGTCAAAGTCATCTGGCTGCAAATCCTTTTCAGAGGCTGGGTCTGGGGTTGGTAGATTAGAGGAATCGGGTTCAATCGTCATGTTTTCTATTTTGCCCCTTCAATCCAGGTTATGCAGCGTTTCTGCCGGAGTAAATCGTTAAAAAACAGGCTGAAAATTATCCTGCTTGTCTTTGTGGCAATTACCACTATTGCCCTGACAGTCATCGCCAGACCAGTTGCTCACCTAACTTTAACAGCCTGGAGCGATCGCGATGACCGTCAACCCCTACCTCCGGGCACAGTTGATGATGCCAGCCATCTGAATCAGACACAGGTGACAATTAAGCAAGTTAATAGTCAGCCTGGAGTTACTGAGGTGATACTACAGTCTGTACTTAGAGATGCCTTACGTCAAGGTAAGAAGGTAGCGATCGCAGTTTGCAATTCTGCCATAGAAAGTAATTTAATTGGAGCGATCGCTTTATTACGCTTACTCCTTCGAGGTGAATGAGTATTCGTGCCAATCGCTTAGGGGGCGATACCCAATCGCTTGATAAATATGATTGGCTGTGGGATTGGCTAAATCTGCCATGAGCAAACAATCGCGGCATCCCTGGTCTAGCAGTTTTTGGCTTAACGCTGTGACACAGGCAGTGGCATATCCTTTGCGACGATACTCTAGTGGTGTATAAGCTAAATTGATCCGACCAATTGTAGGTAACACTTGTTTACCAGACGCAACCGAAACTGGAGTGCTATCAACCCAAAAATAAGTATTCTGCTGTTTCAACCGATTATCTACTTGGTGTTCGACATCTTCGCTCACTGCCTCATCTATCTCAGATAAAAATGCACAAAGCCACTCGATCAAAAGAGAGCGATCGCTTTGAGTTGCCAGTCTGAGATATCCGCTGGCCGTTGAGACTTTTTGCAGTGCCGTTAATTGGTAAATTTTCATTACCACCGACCGTTGATAGAATTGTTCTGTCAGCGTTTGCCAAGTCTGCGAGAAGATTTCTGCTTCTTTAGCCAGTCCCATGCTTCCTGGCAGTTGCTCTTGACGTAAATCTTGAGCAATCAACCGCAAGGCATCCATATTCTGGGCTTTGGATAGGATCAATTTTTGGGGTGGGGTGCGGATGGCAACAGCCAGAATCTCGCCACTTGTTTGGACAATTGCTAAATAAGGCTTACCCAGATAACGTTCTGGGTTATGCAACAAGGTATGCGAAATACTGAGCAAAACATTGTTTTCTACCTGATGCTGGAGTAAATAAGCCTGAGTGCAGTGCCAGAATTCCTGAATATTGTCGAATCGATGTAGTTGCATGATTTGCCTTCTTTACTAACTATAGCAAAGTGCTGAGTGCTATTAGCGGTAGCGGGGCGTTTAGCCCGTGCTGAGTGCTGAGTCAAAACCCAGTCGTTTCAAGCCTTTGAGCAATCAACACTGTCCTAACTTATGTGACTACGGCTATAAGTACAGCATTTCATTAATTCATAGCGACTTGAATTTGGCAATACACTCCAATGACAATGCGTCGGCTTGCATTGTTAATGCGTCAGGCCGCCTTGTTAATGCGTCGGCTTGCATTGTTAATGCGTCGGCCGCCTTGTTAATGCGTCGGCCGCCTTGTTAATACGTCGGCTTGCATTGTTAATGCGTCGGCCGCCTTGTTAATGCGTCGGCTTGCATTATTAATACGTTGGCCGCCTTGTTAATGCGTCGGCTTGCATTAAAAACGCTACACTTTTACGCAAAACTGTACTAAGTTAAGAGTTGCGCTATCTAGAACTTCACAAACTACCCTTTCAAGGTGACTCGTAAAATCTCTTTTCTCTCTGGGCTGCGCCAGTTGCTACCCTTCGGAAACATATATTGTGGGGTGGGCATCTTGCCCGCCCTGATTCATGAGCGTGCAGGATGTCCACCCCACAAAATTGAGTAGTTTATTTGTTAGAATTCCCAGTCCTTTGCCCTCAATTAAGGTGCAAGAGCATTACCCCGAATTAGGCTACCAATAGTTTTGGCAGTAATCTTCAATTGGGTGATGGGATTAGCTGGGACAACCGTTTTATACAGATAGCTATCAAATGTTAGCCGTTGTACATCGAGGTCATCACACATTTCCACAAAGGCCTCGCGGGTAGCATCGGAACGATAGAACACGGTTTGCAGAATGTCCAACACCTTGTAGGTGAGTCCGTATCTTTTATCCCAACGCTTCAGGTAAACCTTCAGGTCGCCTTCTGTAGGAATCCGGCTACCACTGTTAGATGCTTCGACAATGGTTTCGGCACACATCCGCCCAGATTTAGCGGCAAAATAAATACCTTCACCAGAAGACTTGGTAACGTAACCAGCAGCATCTCCCACCAAAGCGATGCGACCGACAACACGACGGGGACGGGGATGTTCGGGAATGGGGTGGGCTTCTACTTTGATGATTTTACCGCCTGCTAGCTTCTCGGAAGCACGGGCACGGATACCCGCTTGTAACTGTTTGATGCTGGCTTTATTGATCTGCATCGTACCAGTACCGACAGCTACGTGGTCATATTTGGGGAAAACCCAAGCGTAGAAATCGGTAGAAACGTCATCACCGACATACATTTCGGCGAGATCGTTATAGTAGGCCATTTTGTCTTCGGGTAAGCGAATCCGCTCTTGGAAAGCGATCGCATAATTGTAATCCCCAGCGTCCATTTCCTTAGCAACGCGGGAATTAGCCCCATCTGCCCCAATAATTAGATCCACTTTCAGAGTTTTGGCAATACCCTGTGATATCCCATCTGTATGGTCAATGTAATGAATGGTATAGGGATCGGTATTGTTTCCTGGTATATCAAGTTTATGAACAGTGGCATTAATTAAATTTGCACCTAATTTTGCCGCGCGATCGCGCAAAAAGCCATCCAGCACTTCCCGGCGGCACATTCCTATATATTCATCTTCATTTATCAAATTGATATCAACCTCGCGATTGGAAGGCGAAATCATTTTCATCTTCCGTACCCGGCGATCGATAATCTCTGGTGGTAAGTCAAATTCACTCACCATACAGAGGGGAATTGCACCCCCACAAGGCTTTGCATTATCCAGCTTCCGCTCAAACAGGTAGGTTTCAATCCCAGAGGCTGCCAGTGTTTCTGCGGCAGATGAACCAGCAGGGCCTGACCCAATAACAGCAACCCGTAGTGTCAAAGGTCTTTCTCCCAATCTTCACATTTACCGAGAGCATACTACCACGGTCTTTCTAGTGATTTGGCGCTTTTCCTCCAGGTTTCTGCACAAATGCAATATTCCTTAACGTTTCGATACGAAAAGCGAGATGGGGGATGGATGGCATTTACCACTGGGAATCATCACAACTCATTTAGTTTGAAGCGTAAGTTTTACCCCACCCTAACCCTCCCCTTGGAAAGGGGAGGGAATTAGATTTCTTTTTTCCCCCCTTTCCAAGGGGGGATTAAGGGGGGTAATTCGACTTGTGTGTACACCAGAGAAGTTAATTTCCCTACTCCCCCTTCCTTAAAATACTGTGCGATCGCATTTACCAGTGGGAATCATAACAAACAGATTCACCACAGTAAATAAACAATGGCTTACCAAAACATTACAGGCTCCCTTACCCCAGCAGATATCCAAGAAATTAAAGTAGCCTTTGCGACTATCCAAGCAAAATTGCCTTTTCTGGTGACTCTGAGTGTAGAAGAACGACGCAAGTTATTTAAAATGGGCGATAAAAGCCTAGCTTTTGTCAACACTAGCCTGACTGCTGCCCAATCTAACCGAGAAATTCTCCCAGCCAGCTTTGATGTAGATGAGTTTGTGCGGGATTATCAACTAGCCGCCACTCTCAGCGAACTTCTGATTGGACTGCGACAACTGACAGAACAAGTAGATGATACCTTAATGGCTGTCGGTAGTGAGACAATGAGCAGCAGTTTGACAGTTTACGATTACGTCAAGACTGCTGCTAAGAAAACTCCAGGGTTAAAAACTATTGCCGAACAGTTAGGGGAACGGTTTAAAGCTATTAAAAGTAAACCTGCTAAAACTGCTTCTGGTTCATAGGCTGTAAACTTTGCCAGAGATAGGGGAAGAGTGAAAGGGGAAAAGTTAAAGGTAGATGCAAATCCTTTTCTTTTCTCCTTTCTGTTTGCTCAACTGGTGAATGAGTCTTTGATACTCGTCGGCGAGTCTTTTATACTCGTGGATGAGTCTTTTATACTCGTGAGCGAGTCTTTTATACTCGTGGATGAGTCTTTTATACTCGTGAGCGAGTCTTTGATACTCGCGGATGAGTCTTTGATACTCGCGGATGAGTCTTTTATACTCGTGAGCGAGTTTTTAATATTCATGAGC